>JACVRN010000237.1 GCA_014534425.1 Pyrinomonadaceae bacterium | reverse complement strand
TGAGCTACGCCGCTTCGAGGGAAATAGTCCGGGTCGGATTCGAACCGACGGTCCCTCGTTTAAAAGACGAGTGCCTTCGACCGCTTGGCTACCGGACTGAAAAGGTTTGAAGCTGGCAGAGTCGGACTCGAACCGACACGCTTCTGATTAACAATCAGACGCTCTACCAATTAAGCTATCTGCCAATAAATTTTCGTTTTGCCGCTCGACCAGTGCGCTGCGAAGAAGGCGGGGAGGCGCAAAGCGTGCGGTGCGAGACTCACCTTCGCGCCTCTGGTCATCGGTGAGATTGTGTGAGCGAAAAAGGTTGCGGGATCAGGAGTCGAACCTGCCGTGATACGGCTTATGAGACCGTAGAGCCGCCCTTGCTCTATTCCCGCGTGAAACTTGGAGGCGATGAAGGGGGTCGAACCCTTATCGTCCGGTTTACAAGACCGACGCTCTTTTGTTTCCAGTTGAGCTACATCGCCGTTGAAGTGTTTGATGGACTGGGAGAGATTCAAACTCTCACAAGAAGTTTGCAGGACTTCTATGCTGTCAGTTACATCACCAGCCCACATGATTGAGATTGGTCGCGGAGGCGGGATTCGAACCCACAGCCTTTGGTTTATGAGACCAACGCTCTTTCCAGCTTGAGCTACTCCGCAAAGAAGGCTGACGGGCTTGGCAGGACTCGAACCTGCGCCCCTCTGTTTAGAAGACAGATGCTCTCGTTCCGGCTGAGCTACAGGCCCTTTTGAAAGGATGGCTGTGGCGGTGGGACTCGAACCCACACCTGCCGCTTTAACAGAGCGGTGCTCTACCAGTTGAGCTACACCACAAAACTTGCGCGAACGGTCGGAGTTGGAATCGAACCAACCTCTCTTGCTCTTCAGGCGAGCGCTAATCCGTCTCAGCTATCCGACCTTAAGGAACGGCGCGCGTGGGCGAGTGCGCGCGAGAGAAAGGATGAGCACTGAAGGAACGGGCACGCTTTTCTGAACTCCCTTCAGTGCCGTGTTCAAGCAGGCATGGCTCTTCGGCTACAAACGCCCTCGCCTGCGGGCGCTTCCATGAAGAGATACTTGCGCCACTCCGTGCGTGCCTCCGCGTAGTGGCATAGAACTACTCTCTCAAGCCGCACACGCAGCGCCGTCTGCGTCGTCAGCAGCGGCATGCGGGCCTCTTCGGGCGTCCGGTTGCCCTTGCGATTGTTACAGCGGAGGCAGGCCGTGACGATGTTGACGGGGCTGTTATCTCCGCCGCGCGAGCGCGGGAAGATGTGGTCCAGCGTCAGCTCGCTGGCGGCCCTCTTCTGCCCGCAGTACTGGCAGCGAAACTTGTCTCGCATGTAGATGCGCAGCCGCTTCATGCCCGAAGCCTCTCTGCGGCGTCGCACGTTGATGTAAGTCACGCGCCGTATGACCGAGGGGACGCGATAGGTCGCGCGCTGAGAGCGCAGGACGCGCTCGCCGTCCCATTCCTCGACCGTGACGCTGTTCTTGAAGAGCATCGTCACGGCGCGCGCGACGCTCACGGTGCCGAGCGGCTCGTAGGTTTGATTGAGCAGTAGGACTCTGCCGTCCAGTATGGACATCTCCGGCTACCTCCTTTCCTGAAAAATTTATGTCGAGCAAAGGCCGCGCATCTGCTGCTGGCGGCCGGTCAAATGGGGCGAGGACATCTTCGGGGAGAGAGCGTGTGTGAGGTGAAGGGCGCGGGCGCGCCCGACACGCTCTGAGCCTTTTGGAGCACGTGGCCGGATTTGAACCGGCGATGACGGTGTTGCAGACCGTAGCCTTAGACCGGACTTGGCGACACGTGCCCTTCAACAGTAGTGCTGGAAGAATGGTCGGAGCGGTGAGATTCGAACTCACGTCAGCTTGTCCCCAAAGCAAGTGCCTGAGCCGCTAGGCTACGCTCCGAAACGAAAACGGGACTGGACGGACTCGAACCGTCATCGGCTTGCTTGACAAGCAAGTACCTCACCTCTCGGTCACAGTCCCCGGCGAAAAATTAGAGAGAGGGTGGCTAGAGAGATTTGAACTCTCGCTCTCCTGCTTCACGGGCAGGCGCTTTTGACCGGCTAAGCTATAGCCACCGTGAAATGGTTGGCGGCGTAGGCGGGACTCGAACCCACTAACGGCGGCTTGAAAAACCGCTTGCGCGTCGCTTTGCATTCTACGCCGTGATGAAAAAGTGATGCCGACGGAGAGATTTGAACTCTCAACCTCTCGTTTCTAAGACGAGCGCCTCTTGCCAGTTGGGCCACGTCGGCGTGAAGCTACGGAGGCAGGACTCGAACCTGCAATAGACTGTTTCAGAGACAGTTGCCTTACCCGATTTGGCTACTCCGTAGGGATTAATGGACCTGGCACGACTTGAACGTGCGGCCTCAAGCTCCGCAGGCTTGCGCTCTTCTTCCGCTGAGCTACAGGTCCTTTGAAACAACGCATGCGGTAGGACTCGCACCTACGAAGCCCCTCCGGGGGCGCTTGATTTACAGTCAAGTGCTTTTGCTGCTCGGCCACGCATGCAAAATCGAAATGCATATGCTACAAAAGAGACGAGGGCAGAGAAATGGGCACCAGAAGACACACTTCGGCGCACACTTCTCCCAGGGATGGCGCGGCCTTCGGGACTCTCGCAAAGCACCAGGCCACACCATCCAGAGAAGGCAATCGCTGCCCTCATCCATTCACAAAAGGTACTTCAATTATCAAACAACAAAAGAAAAGAGCGGGCCTCTTTGAGCTTCATCAGGGAAGCTGGCCCGCTCCGGCAATTCTCTTAGATTTCTTAGGAGATTTGGGAGCGGGAGTCCGCTCCCGCTTAACTAATCTTGATTTTGACGGCTATCAGATGGTATCAGGCTGCTAATATTCCGCGCCTGATGCCCGGTGGGTTCTTGACCGCCGACGAGATAAAATCCCGACAGAGCTTTGACGGACAAGACAGCTCCGCGCATGACAGGACACGGCAGCCCGTTGGCGGCCCCCTGCCTCAGCGCGGCTAATCTATTTGTCCAT
>JACVRN010000265.1 GCA_014534425.1 Pyrinomonadaceae bacterium | reverse complement strand
CGGATTGATGGCGTGTAAATCTGCGGCACGAAGCCCCATAAAACTCAGGTCTTGTGAGACAAAAACGCTCGTCATCCCGACCGTCATGATCGTCAGTCCGCCGAGGATCATGCCAAAGGCTGTCGCAATCAGGCACAGGCGTCCGATCCCGAATGATGATCGCCAGTTGATAGCAACCGAAGGGCGAAAGAGCGAGCGAATGTCTACCGGCCTCGACAGAAGATTGAAGGATCGAGCGAGTCCGGCGATAAAGAAGGGCAGCAGCAGAAGTGTCGCGACACCATGCCACGTGTCCAGATAACCCTAGCCTAGATAAGCCAGAAAACTCCCGAACACGACCACGCCGCTCAAGACAAACAGCCACCATGCCCACGCTTCACCATGACGCAGCGGAAACTCTGCCATCCACATATACAGCAGGCCGACGGCCACGAGCGCGCCTCCGAAGGCCACCCGGTCATGGAACATGAAATGAACCACGCGACACTGGTTGACCGCACACAACTCCTTTGCCGTCATGCCCAGAAATTGTACGTCGTGCGGCAGGAACTGGCCGCTCGCCGAGAGGAACAGAGCGAAGCCGCCTGAGAGCACCAAACTCAACCCCGCGAAGATCAAAAGGGGGCGGCCATCTCCGAGCAGCGCCTGGAAGAATCCTCTATCGTCTCGAATCACTTGATGCATGTGTATAAACTCAAACCCGCAATCGAGCCGGGACTGAATTTCAGTTTCCTCTAGAGACTTATTAAAATCACCCTTACTCGCATTCAACCGTATAGACAACGGTGGTTTTGCCGTTGGCCGGAACGGTGACTTTGAATTGCACTGTGTTGGCGGCAAGGGTCTCGCTTGGCACATTGCTTTCGATGATCTTCCACTGATTGTCGTCATACTTTTCTATGTCTTCCCGCACGAATGCCTCCGACGCTTGCGTCCCGCGATTGATCAAGACGACTTCGACCCTGGTGACAAGCTTGTCGTGGCTGTTGTTTTCTTGGTCGCGGTAGTTGACGACACGGCGTTCGAGGACGCGGCGTGTGCCAAAGAGCGTCGCAGAGCGCCCCTGTGTGACGCTGAACTCGGCGTTCTGCGGCGTGAACGGGATGCGATCCTGGCCGACGATCTGGGACAGCCCGCCTGTGCGTTGGTAGATCGTGACCAGTCCTGCGGCGAGGGGCGAGTTGGCACTATTTTTGGCGACGAGCCGCACCTCCAATCCGCGCGGCAGGAGGATAAAACCGCCGCGACCGAGCGTTTGCGCGTCGTGCGCGTTCTCGAAGATATTGCGTTGAACGATTGCGAGCCGCGCATGCTGGAAGACGGGGAATCGGCTGACCGGCGCGTTGGCGTTGAGATTGAGATTGTTGCCGAGCGTGAAGCGATTGAACGCGCTCAGGCTGCTGACCTCCGCGTAAGCGGCACCGCCTGATTCGTCCGACTCGGAATAGCTGCTCGACGCGTTGACTGAGATATTCGATTGTGCCGCGTATTCACTACGACTGCTACTGCCGCTGTCGGATATTAATGCAATCTCACCGGCCACCAGGTCGACCGTCCCGGCGGCGAGATCAACCCCCGTGCTGTTGTAGAGCGAGACCCAGGCATCCAGCGTCGCAGCCGTCGGGGCAACGCCGTTCGGTGTCGGCTCAAGCACCAATGCGTAATCGCTCTGCCAGGAGATGTTGGGCGCAAGGTAATCGACCTGTACGCGCGTGCGTGCCGTCGCTCCTCGATTGTTAATCACCAGGTGCAAGACCGGCGATCTCTCGCTGTTCACCTGCGCGCCGTCATAAGTCACATCCTGGCGCACAACCTCTGCCGATGCGGCCAGCACGCGCACGGTGCGAATGTAGGCTTTCGGCATCAGGCTACGCCATTCGAGGGTGTTAAGACCCGTTTGCAGTTCAATCGTGCGCTCTTCTAAAAACTCTGCCACACCTGCATTGTAGATCGTTAAATGAGAGAGACTGTTGTTGCCGGGTTGGGCGCGCGCCGTGGACTGGTAAGCCAGGCCGCAGACCAGCAGGGCGATTATTGTAGAGTTTATTCTTCTCATCACGCATCTATCCTTATGGGCGAGATTCAAATTCTCAATACTCACTTTATTCTATACCGAAGTTGCTGACAGATGAGAAGAAAAGAGAATAGCTCTCTGACCGGAGCATCAAGGTCAGAACCGCCTGCGGTAGCGGGCGGGTTCGCAATGTTGAGTACCCGCCCGCTACCGCAGGCGGTTCTGACCTTTGTTGTACGAGCGCTTCGGTTATAATCATGGCCTGGCTGACGGAGGATTGAAACATGGTGGAAGTTGAAGACATGCCGAAGGGCGAGATGGTCGCGCTCCTGCTGCGGGTTGGCTTCGGGCATCTGGGCTGCGCGCGTGAGG
>JACVRN010000260.1 GCA_014534425.1 Pyrinomonadaceae bacterium | reverse complement strand
GTCTTCTCTCTGCTATTTCCAACCGCGAGGCTCTTCATCTCCTGCACGTCCATAATCTTCACACTAGGAGCGGGGTTTTCAATCGCGTTGATGAGCGCGCGAACCATCTGCTCTATGGTCAGGAGTCCGAGGCGCTTTGCGGACTCGGCGGTTGAAGGCAGGCGTTCCAGCAGCCAGTACACTGGAAGAAGCACGTAAGGCCAGTAATGCCCAGGGCCAAGCACGTACCAGGGTCTTAGGATGGTGGCGCTCCGTAGCCCGCTCTCGCCTATTAATCTTTCGCCTTCCGCGCGCACCTCTATGTAAGCGCGCATGATGGGCGCTGGCTGAGCTACGCTGACGTAGACGAAATGCTCCACCCGGGCTTCAACCGCAGCAGGCACGGAGGCCCTTATGGAGACGAGGTCGATGGCGCGGAACTCTTTGGCCTTCACGGGCGAAGGGCGCGGGACACCGACTAAATGCAGGAGGGTGTCTGAAGGGCTGATGAGATGCGCGAATGAATCTTTGTCCAGAGCGTTGCCCAAGAGCGCTGTGCAGCCTTCAGGCAACTTACCCTCGGAGCCTTCGCGCACAAGGGCGCGCACCGTATGGCCTCTTTCCAGAAGGCGCGGTATCAGATGACGGCCAACGTAGCCGGTTCCTCCGGTAATGAAGATATTGCGTCTCATCAGCCCCTTTTGAATGTCGTCGTTTAAGCTGCGGACGCTTGTTGATATGCCCTGGTCGCGGCTGCCGTGTCCATGTATTCATGAAAGCCCGCAATCTTGCCGTCTCTGACGGTGAACACATGCACCCACTCGCCGCCGTACTCGCGGCCACTGCCTTTGACTCTCCAGTTATACCGACCAAGCGCTACGACCTTATCATTCTGAGCTATGAACTCGCGCGGCTCGAAGCTGAGAGGCTCCTGCGTCTCCGCGAGTGAAGCGAAAAAGCCGCCCACCTCGTCACGTCCGCGTCTCTGTCCACTGAACGGAACGTTCTCAATCTCTGGCAACTGCCACTCCACGTCGTCAGTTAGAAGCCCGAGGAGCGCCTCTATGTTTCCCGATTGAAAGTTCTGATAAGCCTGTCGCACTAATTCTGTGTTTTCCTGTTCGCTCATTGCTGGTTCCTTTCAAAAGTTTTTGCTGGCACACAACCGAGATTACGAGCGCAGGCGGCTCTTCGGATTTATAAGATTGGCGAGTTATTGATTGCCGTGCGCGCGAGGCTGGCCGAGCTTACTGCTTTGCCTGTGGCACTCGCTCCATTTGATAGACCTTCTGCTTTGCGGGATTGTTCTGGCTCGCGGGCCACGTCAGCACTGCCTTCCAAACATCATTCGACTGCCGCTCCCAACGAAACTGGTTGCGGGCGCGAGCCACAGGCTCGAAGGTTATAGAGTCGTTGTCGAATTTTGTAGCGACCCATCGTGGGCCATCGCCTGAGTTGCCGAACTGGCCGTCTTTAAGCTCGTACCGTGCAGTCTCGGTCACTTTACTCAGCGTTTCGTCCGAGAAGCTCTCTACGACCAGCGTGGAGTCGTTCTCAAAATGATAGCGCTCGAAAAAGGGTTGTTGCCCGTCGCCCGTCCCCCGCCAGGTTCCTTCAATCCAGCGTAGATTCTTAAGCTCCGATGTTGTGATACGTTTCGGCACAGGCTGTTGCGAAGCTTCCGTCTGGTTGCCGTTGACAGATTCTCTGGCCGCACATCCCGCGATATTAAAAAAGAGGGCCGCCGCTATCACGCAGGCGGCAAAGATTAAGCATTCTGATTTTCTGGGCATAAGCAAATCCTTTCACCGTCACTCTACGATGAACAGTGATTCACGGTTCCGAGATTGAATCTATGAAGTAAAGCCGCACTCAGCCAGGGCTTTTCGCAGCCTGCCTCTACTGAAGAAGCCCACACGAAAGAGATGCTTGTCGTATTCTGTGTCGAAGGCTAGCTTGCACGGAAAAGATAGAGTCAGGTTCGTTATGGCGTCCGAAGAATAGCATCTGGGCGGCGGCAGGTCTTCCGAATAAACGGTGCGGTAATTTTTTGCCTCCGAGACAAATTTGTCCAGCGCTTCCTCTAATTCCGCCGCCGTAGTTTTAGTTTTCCACAGTTCTCCTATATTCATCTTGGGCCGCTCGAAGAGCCTGACGTTTTCATTTAGCTCCGCCCCATTCGAAAGCCCGGAGGTAACTACGCCTGGCACTCCCATCACGCCCGCCGCGCTCCCGAACATTGCGCCCTCGTCCATGGGCTTTGACAGCTTCACCTTCTGACCGAAGTAATAGATTTTACGTGGCAGCAGTATAAGGTCGCCCTCAAAGTCGCCATAGCGAACCTTTGTGAACCAATACCTGACTGTCTGCTGAGGATTCATCGCTGACGCGTTATGTGACATATAACTCTCCTCGGGAATATCAACAATTGAAATAGCGAATGGGATTTTGAGAGTGGCGCACAGGCATTCGTCGGCCTTTGTATTTCGGTAGTGGGACAGTTTGAAGTAGAGAGTAGAGAAACTTGCAATTCACCACAGAG
>JACVRN010000209.1 GCA_014534425.1 Pyrinomonadaceae bacterium | reverse complement strand
GAGCAGGTCACTCGGGGTGCGCTCGGGCAGGCCGTCGCCGAGGTAATCTTCTCCGATTTCGACAGGTACGCGGGGCACCTGGAGACAATCGCGTTTATAGGGCCGGCGTTCGCGGTCTCCCTGCTCGGAGGCTTCACTGCCGATAAACGCGGCACGTCCGTTCGGTGGGAGGACGCGCTCGATCTATGCGAGGCTTTGCTCAGCGACCCGGACGTCCGTCAATCGCTAGACAACGTGGCGGACGAGAACTGGCGCGGCGCACGACAGATGATGGTCAGCTTATTAGAGGCGGGGGTGGAGAAGCCTAAGGCGGAGGTGGGAGGGGAGAAACATAATATCCGTGTGCCTCCGGAACTGCTGCCGCGCGTGCGCGACCTGCTGCTCACATTACTTGACGACCCTGACCCCGGGCCGGAAAGTGACCGTCCGGCGGAAAACTTCTTCGGACATAATGACCCGGCAACAGTCGCACTCAACCACGTCCGCCCTCGTGCGATGCTGGCGCTTATCCAGTACGCCGCGCACCGTGCGCTCGCCGAGCAGGAGGAAACTGGCGATGATAGAGCGGCGCATACCGTAGTCTCACGTTTGGAGCCGGAAGTGCGGGAAGCACTCACACGCAAACTAGACCAGAGAGAGGAGCCAAGTTCGGCGGTACACTGCGTTTACGGCTGGAACTTATACCGTCTCAGGTGGCTCGATCAAGAATGGCTAGAGGCCCATCTGGATGCAATTTTCCCCGAAGGAGATGACCCTGAGACGGCTTGGTTGTTTGTCGCGGCTTGGGACGCATATGTGGCGTTCAACCGAAATACGTTTGTGCGTCCGTTCTTTGAGAAACTACGGCCGAAGTACGAGAGGGCGATTGACAATCTCGCGCGCGACCTGGTGACGCGCACACACCTCGAACCGAGCCGTGGTTTAGCATCACACCTGCTATGGGAGTACTTGAAAGCCGACTACCATCTCCAATCTACTGAAGGCGAAAACAGCCTGCTGCTACGTTTCTTCAAGAAGGCTCCGCCTAAAGAGCGGGGCGGAGCCGCATGGTTACTGTGGCGAATCTGCCAAGACAATCCAAAATATCTCAACGATATATGGCCGAGGGTGCGTCACTTCTGGGAGTGGCGGGTTGACGAGGCGGCGCGCGCCAATCACCCAAACGACTTCGACACGGAGATGGAGTGGTACGCGCGTCTACCACTCGTAGCCTTCGAGCTGGAGACGATTAGATCAATTTGGACGTTGCTCGAAGGAACTCTGCCGCATGTCGTTCGCTTCGAGCACCATGGACTTGGCTGGGATGCGCTTGAGGAGTACTTGGTTAAGGAAGTTCAGCGCGATCCTCTGCGGGCCATCCAGTTCTACCACCTTATGCACAAACGGTTGTCCCGCTCCGTCTGGTTCTATTCAAAAGGGGAAAGCCGGACAATCATCGAGACCGCGGCCGCGCACGAAAGCTCACGACAGGAAGCGCTGGCGTTAATAGATACACTCGCGCGTTCCGGCAATCATCAATACCGCGACATCTACCAGCAGTACGCCGGATGAGCTGCTGTGAGATTCTACGTCCGCGGACGTTGAACCTGTGCATTGAGACTATAGATAGATGACCGGTGAACAACAGAGAAGATTACACGAGGCGCTGCTCGCGGCCTTCCCGGATGCTGGTAGCTTGCGGCGAATGGTGCGATTCGGGCTCGACGAGAACCTCGACGCCATCGCCGACACCAGCAGACTAAACGACACAGTCTTCGAGCTACTCCGGTGGGCTGAGTCCAGAGGGAAAGTCGCAGCACTGATTGTCGCGGCGCGCAACAGTAATCCTGATAATCCGGCTTTACGCCGCGCCGCCGAAGAGCTGCAACTCGCCCCAGACTCGAGCGAGCTGGAGAGCATCGTCATTCGCTCCGTAGGATTTACCAGTGTAGAAGAGTGGCGTGCGAGGATGAGCAGGTGTGAGTTGACGGTGTGTCGCGTTGAGACTCCTACCGGCTTCGGCACCGGCTTTCTAATAAGCCCCGACGTGGTCATGACTAATCATCATGTCGTGAGCGATGCTGTCGCCGGAGCGTATCCTTCTCAAGACTTAGTGCTACGCTTCGATTACAAAACTGACGAAGGTGGCAAAACGGTGCAAGCTGGGCAAGAACACCGGCTTGCGACGGATTGGCTGATCGGCAGCAGTCCAGACGATGAACTCGACTACGCGTTGTTGCGCGTCGAGGGTAAGCCAGGTGAAATGCCTGTGGCGGGCCAGCCGGGTGCGGCCGTTAGAGGGTGGCTGACTCCGCAAGCCCACGTCTTTACGAAAGGGGAACCGCTCTTCATCATCCAGCACCCGGAAGCGAAGCCCCTCATGGTGTCTGCCGGTGGTTTCCTGAACTCCAAATCTTCTCCGCAGCGTATCGTTCACAGCGTCAGCACGCTTGGTGGCTCTTCCGGTTCACCCTGCTTCACGAGTGACTGGAAGCTCGTGGCGTTACACAACGCGGGATCCGCCAACGGCAATGAGGCGACGCCATTTTCAGCAATACTACCCGAGTTGCTGCCCGCGAAGAGTTCCGGATTGATCACTTGAGTTTCCATCAGGTGCGAGAAACATGCTTATTCTCGGCAAAGATAGTAACGACAAGGGCAGTCAACTCGAACAGATCGCGCAGACAATGCTGTCTGTAAAGGCTACGAGAACATCAAGCTGAGGGCTGTGGGTCCGGGGGGGGTGAGTATGACGTCACGGTCAACAAAAAGCGGCCGTCAAGGCCTTCATCCCACTCTTTGAGGATGCGGATTGAATAAAAAGGCGAGTTTTCCATTAATTCCCCGAATACATCCATTGCTCGTGCTCTGAAGTCTTGGCCTTTTTGTGTGTTACTGGATGTAAGATTATAGAGCCGTAACACGCAACGCGAAAGTTCTTCTTCTCCCAGTCGTTGAAATCCTTTTTCTTTCACCTCTGGCCGTCGCAAAATAGTCTCGATTTGGGTTAGCGTCCAATCAGGTTCAAGGTCGCCATAGCGAAGCAGAAATTCATGAAAACCACCATTAAGGGAGCTGCGGAACAAGTTCGCGCATTCAACTCTGGCGCTGGAGCTAGACAAGCTCAAAAAGGCAGACGCCGGCATCTACATTACAAAGTTAGGCAGGAAAGGCGAACAAGAGGTCGAGTTCTTATCCAAAGAGGACTTGAAGGCTCAGACTGATGAGTATTCTGAGATGATGTTAAGACTGATGGAGCTTTCCTGGGAGTTTGAGCATAGGGCCAAAGGGCGCACGCCTCGCAAACTCACGGAGGTCTGGAACTTTGACGAGGACGACACATGATTTTCTGTTTCGACACCAGCGCAATTAACCGGTTACACGACGACGGAGATAGAGAAGCAATCCTTGCCGGACTCAAAGCCGCCCACAGCACCTACATTACCAGTATCAATATTGCTGAGATTCTAGCTAACAAAAGCGAAGACAGAAGACGGTCACTCCTTGTCTTGGCGAGCCGCCTTGCAGGTGATAACAACATCCTGGTGTTTCCGAATGACCTTCTCCAAGCCAGAATGAAAGATTACGCTGCCGGTCTCCCGCGTCGAGGCGCGGACGAGCTGGTTGGCCGGGGGACATTTAGAGACTTCTTAGAGATAGACGAAAAAAACAGAGATGAGTTCTTGCAGTGGAAAGAGTCAATGGATAAGTCGTTCGACGGCTTTAGGGAAGTCCGCCCGAAGTATGATGAAGTCTTCGCCAGAGGAACCGAGAGGCCGGAATCTCTCTCCGATCTAATCCGCAATCACTTCTCAGAGGAGGCGTTCCTCCACAGCATTGTGTTAGACCTTTATGAGAGGACGCCCGGAAATAAACTCGAGCCGGATGAAGTACAGACTTTGTTCGATGCAATCCCCGAGTTGCCGTTATTCCTACTGGGGATGGCAAACGCCGGCTTAGAGCGTTCAATGAGGACTGAAGGGTAT
>JACVRN010000296.1 GCA_014534425.1 Pyrinomonadaceae bacterium | reverse complement strand
CTGTTAGCCGCGCACGCTTGACGCGCACACTCTTTGCGCTTTTCATCTGCGCGCTCGCTTTGCTGTATACTCAACCTCTTTCATCTTCCGCGCAGCAGAAGGATAAAAAAGGTGCCGAGCCTCCTCAAGCCTCTGCGCAGTCGCTGACGCGCTCAACTGCTCGTCACGAGACGCGACGCTTCGGCTACGGCGGCACTGTTACTCTGATAGGCGCGCCGAACGGATCCGTCACTATCGAAGCCTGGCCGCGCAACGAAGTGGACATCACTGCCGACATAGAACTTCGCGGAGGCACTGAAGAAGAGCTTGCCCAATTAGCCACCGTCAACGGCTTCGCTTTGGACGAAGAGGTCAACCACCTCAGAATCCTGACCACCGGAACTCACGACAAGGCTTTCATGAAACGCGCCGCGAAGAACTTTCCCAAAAAGCTCATGGGTCTTCCCTGGAAGATTGATTACCGTTTGCGCGTCCCGGCCTTCACAGACCTTGAGGTCAACATGGGCAGCGGCGCCTTCACGCTCAACGGCGTAGAGGGCACCATACGCATTCAGGCCGTAGAATCAAAAGCAGACCTGACGCTCGCGGGCGGGTTTGTCCAGGCGACCATAGAGCGCGGCTCTGTCAACGTGCGCATGAGCTCTCGCAGTTGGCGCGGCGCTGGCGCAGACATACGCCTGGCCTACGGCGACATGAACCTTGAGCTTCCGCCCGCCGCCAGCCTGGACATCAACGCGGACATACTCCGCAGCGGCCAGATAGAAAGCTCCTACACGGGGCTTGAGCCGCGCGACCGCACTACTTTCTCCCCGCGCTCCATACGCGCGCGCATCGGAACCGGTGGGCCGACCCTCGCCTTCACCGTCGCAGACGGCACGCTCCGTATCAAACAGAGAACAGAGGGCGGGCAATAAGCAGGTTCAAACAGAGACGGACAAGATAAGAAAAAGATAAGGGGGAAAAGGAGAAAGAGCATCTTCCGTTTCCCCTTTCTTTATCTTGTCTATCCAGTCCATCCCTGTTAAATTCCTTCTTCTCTTAATTCACGCTTACTGGAAAATCATCATGACAGTCAAATCTGATCGCTGGATTCGCCGCATGGCAACCGAATACAGAATGATAGAGCCTTTCGAGCCGACCCAAATTAAGGAGTTGGATGGGCGTCGTGTTATCTCTTATGGAACGTCAAGCTACGGCTATGACATTCGCTGTGCTGACGAATTCAAGCTGTTTACCAATATCAATAGCACTATTGTTGACCCAAAGGACTTCGACTCCAAAAATTTTGTTGACGTAAAAAACGATCATGTTATTGTCCCGCCTAATAGCTTCGCCCTTGCCCGCACAGTTGAATACTTTCGGATACCCCGTAACGTGCTGACAATTTGCCTCGGCAAAAGTACTTATGCCCGATGCGGAATTATAGTGAATGTCACGCCTTTCGAGCCCGAGTGGGAAGGCTATGTAACATTAGAGTTTTCTAATACGACTCCCCTGCCTGCCAAGATTTATGCCAATGAAGGGGTTGCACAAGTAATCTTCTTTGAGTCGGATGAAGTGTGTCAGACATCTTACAAAGATCGCGGTGGCAAATATCAAAAGCAGCATGGCGTCACATTGCCAAAGCTTTAATTGTTGCGGGGCTGTCAATCTGTACTTACGCACTGAAAGCGAATTAAAGCAATCTCACCGGCGCGCGATGATAGTTCCAGGCTTACTTTAGTGCGTTCTGTAGTGAAGGCAATAACTCTACTGAGCAGGCTACTTTTTCGTGATTACATGCGCCTGATAGATGTAGCCTTGCGGCGTAACATTGGTAGT
>JACVRN010000222.1 GCA_014534425.1 Pyrinomonadaceae bacterium | reverse complement strand
GACTGGAGACGTGCGAGCGCCAGTTGTGTATTGCCTGAAATCACTGTTAACAAATTGTTAAAGTCATGAGCCACACCTCCGGCCAGCGTGCCGACGGACTCAAGCTTCTGCGACTGAAGGAGCTGCTCCTCCAATTTCCGGCGTTGCGCCTCGGCCTGCTTGCTCTGCGTAATGTCTCGGATGACGATCTGCACAGCCGGCGCTCCCCGGTAAGTGGTGGGAATGCCCACCACCTCAACGTCTATGGCCTGCCCGTCCAGACGAACCAGTTTCTGCTCTTTGAGTTCGCTTTGTCTCCCTTCGTGCAAATTCTGCCGGACGCGCCTCATGACCTGCTCTCGATAATCAGGATGAATGATCTCTAAGATGGGCTTGCCGATCACTTCATTCGGATCGGATGCGCCGAGCAGCTTCGCCCCTGCGGCGTTGATGTAGCGGAACACCCCTTCACTGTGAATGGCGATTGTTTCAGGAGACATCTCCACTAAACACCTGTACCGCTCCTCGCTGGCTTTGAGCGCTTCTTCCGCCTGCCTGCGCGTGGTGATGTCGCGATCCGTCCCGCGATACCCTGTTAACTCCCCGTCTCCGTCGAAGATGGGGACGGCGGTGCTCTCCAGGTAACGATAGCTGCCGTCCTTGTGTCGCCACCTGACGACCCAATCCGTCCACCCCCGTTTCTCCGCGATTAAGAGCCGCAAAAGGCTGGCGACCTCACGCCGGTCCTCTTCGTGCATATAAATAAGCGCGTCCTTGCCCAGAAGCTCTTGCGGGCTGAAGCCGAGTATCGCTTCCACTGCAGGGTTGTGATAGGTCATGCGCCCGTCTCGATCCATCGACCAGATCCAGTTGTTAGTTGTCTCGACGATGGCGCGAAACGTCTCTTCGCTCTCTCGCAGGGCTTCGGCCTGATGCCGCATGGCGGCCAGGGCGCGCCCGTAGCTACGTGACATCGAGACCACTTGCCGCCTCGAGAAGAACGCGAGCATCACACCCAAGAGGACGGTTATGCCAAGGCCCGTTCCGAGCGCAGCTTTCGTCTCTCGTTGGACGGCACTGGTGCGCACATCCCGCAATGCTTCTTCCGTCCGCACGAACGCGCTGAACTCGGCGCGCATCTGATCCATGAGCCGTCTGCCCGTGCCGCCCTTCACCAGGACTTGATAATCACCGCCTCGATCCCGGAGCGTCGTCAGCTCACGGGCAAAGCTTCTCCACTGCCTGGACACGGATTGAATCTCGGTAAGCCTCCCGACCTGTGGTGGGTTATCCGAAACCAAGCGGCTCAGGCGCTCGAATGAGGGGTCAAGTTCCGGCGCCGCCCGAGTGAAAGGCTCAAGGAACTGCGTATCACCTGTCAGGAGGTAACCTCGCTGCCCCGATTCCATGTCCGAGAGAAGCGTGCGGATATTATTCGCCTGAGCGATCACCTGGTCTGTATGGTCAACCCATTGCGCGGTATCTAACAGATGCTTAATCTGCCAGAGTAAGACGCCTGCCAGCAGCACCATCACCACAAGCGGGATGACGACGGCGCCTGCAAGGCTGCGTCGAAACTTGGTGGAGGCCATCAGCGAGTGTCCCCTATAGGTGATCTCCTGAGCCTCCTCCAGAATCTGGCTATAACGCTGCTCACTCAGTCGGCGGGCCTCCTCCGCGCGCTCGCGCTCGGCGACCTCCCCTTCCAGCTTCTCATTGACCTGGGAGAGCCAAACGGATTGACGGCGCAGCTCTAGCTGCGTCATGACCTGACGGCTCAAGGCGCGTAGCGCGTCCTCCTGCTCACCGCTTAACTCACGCGGCACGTGATCTATGACGCAGAGCGTCCCGAGCACATAGCCTTCTGTCGTGACCAGGGGCGCGCCGGCGTAGAACCGTATGTAAGGCTCCGAGGTGACCAGAGGGTTTCTAGAGAACCGCTCATCATGCAGCGCATCCCTGATAATGAAGAGGTCAGGCTGCCCGATGGCCTGCGCACAGAAGGCGGTTTCGCGCGAAGTCTCAGACGGGGCGAACCCGACCTTCGACTTGACCCACTGGCGGTTACTATCGATCAGGCTGATAAGGGCTATGGGAGTTCCGCAAATCTGCGACGCCAGGACAGTAATATCATCGAAATCTTTTTCGGGAAGCGTGTCCAGGATTTCATACCGGCGAAGAGCTTCAAGTCTCTCCGCTTCATTGTGATGTAGAGTTGTGCTCATCTTCGGTCGTTTTCCGTCGCTGACGCCTGGCGCTCTCGTCATCCGAACTGACGGGCGGCATCACTTCCCGATTAGGCTCATACCTTCAATCGAAGGGCAGAAACGCTTCTTCAGGGCGCCAGAGAATGTGCGAACCCTATAATCTTTTGCCCACCCGTCACGTACTCGGCGGCGAAAAGCAGTTTCACCCTCTGCCCGTTTTTCCTTACAAATTGGAGTTCGACTGGCCCACTGGTATCGTCCCGTCTGTATTCGTTAAGCGACTCTTCCAAGGGGGAGATATGATGCCAGCACAGCTCCCCCTTATTTAGCTCCTCGCGCGCATAGCCGAGCATTCGCAGGAAGGTATCGTTCGCGTTAGTGATCGTCCCGTCTTCGCGAGCGAACATGATTCCCAGGACGTTTGAACCCATGAGCCCTCTGTAGCCCGCCTCCGAACGCCTGCATTGGGCCAACTCTCCGAGCAGCAACTGATTAGAGTTCTCCAGCTCGGCGTTGCGAGTCCTCAGCCACAGGGCCGTCTGCTCGTGCTCGTGGTGCGCTGTCACTAGTTCGGACCCCGTAGCTAACCCCCCGGCAGGTTCGCTATCATTCAGACTCCAACAATTACCAATACTCAGTACCTTGGCTCACCTGGAGAGAGAGCCGCGCTTGACCGAGGCTAACCTGACGGGGCTGACTGAGCGCATCGTGACGGCCATGTAGCTGCGAGCACGTCCGCTACGCTTGATTTCGTAATCGCTCATCAGCTTGAACAACGCGGTCTGGCCAGGCGCTAAAACCAGGTTGGCGTCGTAATCCACGACCTTCTGGCCGCCTTTAAAAGCTGTCGCATCAACAAACCAGGAGAGCACCATCACACGGTAGTATCCCTCCTGCTCCGCAGAGTCTTTGGACACGCTGATCTCCGTCTCCCGCTCAAGGGTATAGACGTAGTTAGGATTAGTCGGGGCTATGCTCGCGTTAATCATTCTGCCTTCCGTGTTCCCCGACCCACGCTCCAGTCCGAGTTTCGCCGTCTCACCCATATATGAAGCCACCGACTGCCGCTTCTTTACGCGCGCCAATTCAGCAGCCTCCAGCCTCTTGAGTTTTGCGACAAACTCATTCGTGTCGAGAATCTTGCTGCTCGCGCTACGGTTGATCCCCGCCTTCTCGGAGATGAACGCGTTGGGGTCTTCCGTTGTGAAATAGGTGATTTCGATCTCTGCCTGGATGGATTTATCGAGTGGAAGAGATGGATGAACTCCGAACGAAACACTATTCGGACAGCT
>JACVRN010000200.1 GCA_014534425.1 Pyrinomonadaceae bacterium | reverse complement strand
GCAGAGAGAAGACTGTGCTCGCCAGTTAAAACTGAAATTTGACTATCCTCATCTCTTAATTTACTCTCGAAACCTCGCTAGGCCATCTCTCATTAAAGAAGCAAAGGAAGAGTAATGTTCCGCTCGAATGCCCTGAGGATAGCCGTTGGGGTCGTTATCTTTCTTTCGCTGCTCTCATTTTTACGCTACCGCTCGCTGCAAAAACCGCGCAGCCACGAGCAGGAAGATTTCCACCGTGCACCGACCGACGGGCAAGCCCAGTCGTTGACGGTCGCTTTCATCCCCGTGACCTGCCACCTGACATGCCCCGTCACCGATTACGCTTCGAAGACCAGCACCACGGGCACGCGCTTTGACGCCATGCGGTTCACGGAATTTCCCACTATCGTCGAAGCGCTCAAGACAAAAAAACTGCTGGCCGGTTTTCTGACCGTGCCGCTCGCCATGAAGATGCGCGAGCAGGGAGTGCCGATTAAGATTGCAACCCTGGGCCACCGCGACGGCTCGCAGCTTGTCATACGAAAGGAAGACAAGGCGAAAGATTTGCGCGACCTGCGCGGAAAGACCATAGCCATCCCCAGCCCCTTCAGCAACGAAAATTTCTTTCTCAATAAAATGATGCGCGACCAGAATGTCCAGCCGGGCGAGATTAATCTGGTAGTGATGCCGCCGCCGGATATGACTGCGGCGCTCTCCGCAAAGGCCGTCGACGGCTTTATAGTGGCGGAGCCTTTCTGCGCTCGTGCAGAATTGGAAGGCTACGGTCGCGTGCTCTACTACGCCAAAGACATCTGGCCGAACTACATCTCCTGCTGCCTGGTGGTTCATGAAGACCTGATTCGTGAAAGGCCGGAAGTGGTCAAAGACCTAGTGCGAGGCATTGTCGAATCCGGCGAGTGGGCGGAGAGGAATCGAGAGGGCGCGGCCACGCTCGTTTCGCCATACTTCCGCCAGGACAAAGAGTTGTTGAAGTACGTGCTGACAGAGCCGCCCGACCGCGTCACCTATCGCAATCTCAATCCGACCGATGCCGAGATGCAGAAGATTCTGGACATGGGCATCAGCCTAGGCTTCATCACCAGGCAGATACCTTTGTCGGAGTTGATGGACAGGTCGTTTATCCCGGAGCAGATTGAACCCGCGAAGATTGATTTAAGCAGGATGCCCGAAATCATCAGGCAGAACGAGCAGCCCGCTAAGTGAAAGGCTCCTCCTGAATTTGATTGACAAAGCGGCTTTCAGATATTTAAGCTTGAGAACGTGCACGGGCGTTTTAGCTTGTGCAAGAACGGGTCTACAGACGAAGATGGTCGGTCTAGTTAACAGCTATCGCTACTATTACTATTACGGCTCACTTCCTGAACGGAAGGGTGAGGCGGGCGAAAGCTGCTTGCGTGTGATCGTCTAGAGAGACCTGGAAACACAAGTTCGCTGAAAGAGCCAGTCACCGAATCCTTCCTATCAGGGGAATTCGGCGGCTGGCTCTTTTTTGTAAAAGAGAGGAAGAAGCTTTATGAGAACTCAAGCAGAGCCTTTACTGGTTGACCATGTTGATATGCGTATGGTCGCGGGGGAAGAGGGTGAACCGGCGGCGGATAGAAACAATATAGTCCAGCTAGACCCAGACCATCCGGGCTTTCGTGACGCAGCGTACCGCGAGAGGCGCAACTTTATAGCGCGCCTCGCCATGAATTACGAGCCGGGCGCAACCATTCCTGATGCCCCATACACGGCGGACGAGCACAAGGTCTGGAGCTTGATATGGGATGCCATAGAAGCTGCTCATGGAGAGCATGCCTGCAAGCAGTACTTGTTTGCGCTGAGCCGACTGGAATTGCCGCGCGACCGCATCCCGCAGATGCGCGAAGTCTCGAAACGCGTGGAAGCCATTAGCGGCTTTCGTCTTGAGCCGGTCGCGGGACTGGTGGAGCCGCGCGTCTTTCTCGAATCTTTGGCTCGCGGCGTGTTTCTTTCGACGCAGTACATTCGCCATCACTCCACGCCGCTCTATACGCCTGAGCCTGACGTGGCGCACGAGATAATAGGCCACGCGGTAACACTAGCGAACGAAGAATTGGCCGAGCTTAATCGCCTTTTCGGTGAGGCCGTCAAACGAACGCCAAGAGGGGAAGCTATGGAGCGATTGTCGCGCGTCTACTGGTTCACTATAGAGTTCGGAGCAGTGCGCGAAGACGGAAAGCTTAAAGCATACGGCACGGGGCTTCTCTCTTCGGCTGGTGAATTAAGAGCTATGCACGAAGCTGAGCTTTTACCTTTAGACCTTGAGGCAGCTTCCAGCAGGGAGTATGACCCTACACATTACCAGCCCACCCTGTTCTGCGCGGACTCGTTCGACGCAATGTACCGGACAGTCAAAGACTATCTCACAGGCTGGAGGTAGAGCGGGCGTGGATTGTGTACGGGAAGAATCTTGGTCTTTAGTAGAGCGGTTCGTTATCTCCCATTAGACAAACTGCTCACGCTAATATCGACTGCGTGCCTGCCCGTATGCTTCTCCGCTCTCTTATAAAGCGTGTAGCCGAACCACAGCCCGTAGAAGACCGCGAGCATTAGAATGGTTATGGAGATGGCGAAAGCATCCGACCCCGTGACTTTGCGCGCGACGATAAAGAAGTCGCCCGTCAGGCCCAGGGCCAGTGGAACCATTGAAGCCAGCAGCATACGACTGGCAAAGCGGTGGAAGTGCTCGGTCTGTTCGCCTCTTTCAACGAGCCTGTGGTAAGCCGCAGGCGTCATCATGAATATGATTGCAAGCGCGATTAAAGAGAGGCTGGCGAAGTGTATGTACTTGGAGCTTTGAGGCAGTTTCTCAAATGATTCCATCAGCAGGGAAACGAATTGAAATCCCATCAGCGCCTGAGCGCCCGGCAGCACCACCCTTATCTCCGTCAACGTCTGATTTATCTTGTCCTTTAACTTGGTGCCGCCTCCGTTTTCATCATCCTCTTTATGTGACATCTCCTTCTTCTCCTTTACCTCGTGCTTGTGCGTGCGCCGCCCTATGGCCTCCAACCCGTACCAGAAGAAGAGAGCAGCGAAGAGCGCCACGGCACCCGCGATGACGCCTTGCGTGCGACCCATCAGAAACTCTGCGCCGACGTAGAAATCCGCACCGAGTCCGAGCGCGAAAGGCAGAAGCGCTATTCCCATCACTGCCGTTGCGAAATAATGTAGCTCGTGTGTGTCCTCTCCGTCTTCTACAATCTGATGGTACGCGGCTGGCCATATCAGCAAGAGGACTGCCACCAGCATCAGCCCCAACCCGCCGAGCTTTATATAATGTGCGTGCTCGGACATCTTCTGGAAACCCGGCTCGAAGATTGAGCGGAATTGAAATCCCAGGAGTACCTGAGAGCCAAGCACCAGCATGCGGCCCTCGTCCAGCGTCGTCTTGATTTTGTCTTTGAGTTGAGCCATAGAGTGTTCGATTGCCCCCTTGTTTATTACACTACGACGCGAAGTTATGAATAAAAACCGTTCATAAAAAGCAGTTCACAGGCATAAACAGCAAGCTAAATGCCAGATGAGCATTGTCATTTTGGGCGCACAGAGTAAACCCCTTTCAGGAGTGACATAATTCGTTCCTCAAAGGGGCTTTAAGCTCTAGCCAACTATAAGCTGCTATTAATTTGTGTATTTATAAAATCTGTTTGGCGTGAGTTGTTCGTTTTACTGCTGTTCAAGAAAAGTGAGGGCTTGTGTATTACCGTTCCGGGCTGCGGCTGCGTATCCGGTCGCTACTACGTACTTGTCGCAGGCGCTGGGTTCATAAACATCGTTGCCCTTGTTCTTGCCTTTGAAGGCGGACATAGCCGTGGTGCCGCGACGACATTCGTAGCAGTCCGCGAGTCCGACCGCGTGACCAAGCTCATGCGTCATCAAACTCGTCAGGGCATTAAGGTCTGTGACGACCGGATTGATTATCACCGTCATGCGAACTGCGCCGTTGGGTTTCGTGTAGAACTTAATCTCGCCCACACGCTCCTTTCCCTTTGGCGCGCCACGCATGACCGTGATGGTCAATTCATCGCGCACTACGCTTTCGCGTTCGCCGCTATTAACGAAGATGATGGAAGAGTCTATCTCTGCCAGAGCCTTGTTCCAGTTATTGACGCCGCGCGCCAGAGCATCCGACTCGGCCCTGTTGAAGTTGTCCTTCAGGTAAAAGACCCTGACAGGCTTATTGGCGCTCAGCCGCCAGCCTAATCCTTCCGGTGAAGTCTTCCCAGGCTGGCATTGCTTCGGCATCGAGAGGGCGCTGCCTGCTGCCGTGGCACCAGGCCGGTCGTTAACCGGCCTGGCCCAGAGCAGTGGGGAGAGAAACAAGACAACACAGAGACTGTAAAGAAATGGCTTCATCGCTAGCGCTCACGTAAAAGTCAGAAGGCCAGGCTTTCGCCCTGTACTACTACTTTCTAAGCGAGGCCATGCCTACGTTGTTGACCGAGCGCATGGTGACGGCGATGTAGCTTCGCGCCGAGCGGTTGCGCTGGATTTCGGCATCGCTTCTGAGCTTGAAGACGGCGGTCTGTCCGGGCTTCAACATGACGTTGGCGTCAAAGTCCACGCTCTTCTGTCCGCCCCTGGCCGTGATGTCAACGAACCATGAGAGCAGCTTTACTCTGTAATACTCGCCGTCGCTGGCAGAGCCTTTGTAGACGACCACTTCCGTCTGACG
>JACVRN010000135.1 GCA_014534425.1 Pyrinomonadaceae bacterium | reverse complement strand
CGGCTGATACTTTTCAAAATCGGGCGAGCCTGCGCGCACAAGCGGCGGAGCAACCGTCTGCTGCCCGCCTCCGCATGCACCCAGAAAGATGGCCGAGACGATTAAAAATGCTAAGAGCAGTCGGCGCGCTTTCTTCACTTTAGAATTACTGTTGACAAGAAACATTTCCACGGTTCCTATAGCTTATTAAAACTCGTCCAAGGAAGCTTAGACCACCACGAGCCTTCTTTGTTCCACGCTCCATCTTGAGACTTTCGCTTTGCCCGCCGTGCGGCGCTCGTAATAGTCGCGTATGTAGTCCTTCATCCCGACTTCCCAGAAGCCCATGCCGTAGCGCTTGGCCTCAGCCTTTGCCTGCTCGCTAGTCCAACCGTCGTGCGCTATGCGGTAGACGGCTATGACTGTGCCCGTGCGGTCTGAGCCGCGCTTGCAGTGAACGAAGACGGGTTGATTCTCCGGCGCGTTGATGATGGCGAGGGCGCGCTCTACTTTCTCGTCGCTAGGGCGGCCCATTCCGTCGAGCGGAATATTGAAGTAGCGCAGGCCAGCCGCGCGCACCTCTTTTTCTTCCACCTGTTCGCGCTCGTCATCGTCGCGCAGGTTTAGAACCGTCTTGATGCCAAGCCCTGCTAGCCGCTCGAAGCCTCCG
Organism: Pyrinomonadaceae bacterium; assembly: GCA_014534425.1. GTDB lineage: Bacteria > Acidobacteriota > Blastocatellia > Pyrinomonadales > Pyrinomonadaceae > JACVRN01. The sequence goes on along the minus strand of JACVRN010000135.1, from coordinate 12,527 downwards.
GCCCTTGGCTGCCCGCCGCGATAGAGTGTCGAGTTGACCTGATGAAAATTGGGAAGCTCTTTGTACCTGGCCTCGTCTTGCGCGCGGGATGCTGCCGACGATGCAAAGAGTAGAACGAGCGCAGTCGAGATGATTCTCAAACTCTTAAACACCATCTCTCTTTTTCCTTTCGGATGAAACGAGCAGAACTGGCAGGGGGGTTGACGTGCACTAGTTTTAATCAAAGCGCGCGAGAGCGCAAGTCTACAGGCGTGAAGACTGCTTTGGATTCCTTTTCCACCAGCGAGCCTGTGCCCGTGCGCTGGCGAACCGTGCGCGGCCAAGTGATGCGGAAATGGCTCCCTTCGGCGGGCCTGCTTTCGACGGAGATTTCGCCTTCCATCAGTTCAACTATCTTTCGCGTGATGGCAAGCCCCAGGCCGGTGCCGCCGTAAGAGCGCGCCAGGCGGTCATCCACCTGTCGGAACTCGTCGAAGATGTAGGCCAGCGCGTCGCGCGAAATTCCAATCCCCGTATCGCTCACTTCCAGGCACCAGCGCTCCGCATCCAAAGGTCTGCAAGCGATAGTCACGTTGCCCGCGCTGGTGAACTTAATAGCGTTGCCCACAAGGTTCGAGAGAACCTGCGAGAGCTTGTATCTGTCCATCAGGACTGTGCCAAGCTCCTCAGAGATTTCCGTCTTCAAGCTTATCTGCTTGCTCTGAATCTCAGCGCTGTAGTCGTCAACAATCTCTTTGACCAGAGAGGCGACATCGAATCTTTCAAGATGAAGCGCGGCGCGGCCAGCTTCCAGCCTTGAATAGTCCAGAAGGTCGTTGACCAGTTCAAGGAGCGAGCGCGCGTTTCGCTCCATACGCACGACCGCCTCGGATTGGAGCGGCGCAAGCGGCAGTTGAGGGTCGCGCTGTAGAAGCTGGCACAAGCCTATGATGACGTTCAAGGGCGTACGCAGTTCATGCGTGACGTTCGAGACAAACGCAGACTTCAAACGGTCGTGCTCGCGCAGGCGGTCATAAGCCGCCACAAGCTCGCCGTGCTGGTGAACCTCTTCGGTCGTGTCACGAAAGACTGCGACAGCGCCTTCTGAATCGCCCTGCTCGCCCGTGAGCGGCGTGGCCGAAATTGTTATCACGCGCATCTCTTTGTCGGGCCTGACGACTCGCACCTGCTCGCCGGAAATGCTCTCGCGTAAGCGTAGCGCGCGGTAAAGCGGCGAGGCCGAGAGCGGAAGCGCTTCGCCTTCCAGGTTCCTGAGCACGAAGTCTTCTATCAGCGCTTCTGCTCCGTCGCGGAACTCGCTGCGCTCTCTTCCCATTATCTCTGCGGCAGCCGGATTCACCTTGTAGCGCCCGTGACGATCAATGATGATGACGCCCTCGTTCATCTGGCTGATGACGCTCTCAAGCTCCGCCGCGCGCTCTCGCTCCGCAGCGAAGGCAGAGGTCGCAAGGCGTTCCGCGCGCACACGCTTTGAAACTTCAGAGAGAATCAGAATCAGGTCGCCGCGACTGGCAGATCGCTCCGTGGTGGGCCAGATGGTGATGTCCCAGAAGTTCGGCTCGAAGCGGAAGCTCGCTTCGTCTTCGGGGCTTCGCGGAATAAGGTTAAGAGGAAGGCCGTAGGTGACGAAGGGCTTGCGCGTGCGGCGCACGTCTTCGACCACGTCGCTCAAGACTGCGAGTCCCGCAGCAGCTTCGTAGAGACCGCGCCCTGTCAGACTCTCCACGTCTCTTCCCAAAGCACGCGCGAACATAGGATTGGCCTTCCTGACAATCAAGCTCTTGTCGAGTACGAGCACGCCTAGCGGAAGGCCGTCCATGACCTCTTCTATGAAAGCGCTCTGCGTTTGCAGTTCGTTGAACTTCGTCTCAAGGTGCTCGGCCATGAGGTTGAAGCCTTCGGCCAGAGCGCCCACTTCATCCTCGGTCTCGACGGCCACGCGCTCGCGCAGGTTTCCTTCACCTAAAGTTGAGGCAGACGAGACTAGCTTTCGCAGAGGCTTTGTGAAGCGGCCCACGGCCCAGATGCCCAGGCAGATAGAGGCCAGCAGAGCAACCGCCCAGGTCAGCGTGAGCTTGATGACGGAGCCGCTCGTCAAAACGTTCTCGGCCAGGGGCACGCCTACGGCCACAGTCCAGCCGTATGGCTCTGCCCTGTGCGTCATGGTCATGCGCTCTACGCCGTCCGTCCACTTCCAGCGTCCCGGTGTCTGAGGCAAGTCCAGAAGGTTAATGCTGGTTCCGGGCGAAGCAGGGTTAGTAACAATCCTGCCGCTTCTATCAAAGACGTATATGACGGTGCCAGCCTCCGGCGCGAGTCTCTGCTGAAAGCGGCGATAGAGGTCATCGGATTCGGCTGGCGTCACGGCTTCGGGGCGGCCCACGATTTCCTGATGAGTCTCAAGCCAGGAGGCGAGTATGCCGCGCGCGGCTGTCGCCTCTATGCGTGCGATGGTCGCGTCCTGCTCCTGCAAGCTACGGCGGTAGTCGCCCATCTGCACCAGACTGATGATGAGAAGCGGCAGAGACAGCACGGCCAGCAGCACCAGCAGCCTGATGCGTACGCTGTGCAGGAGCGGGATTGTTCTCTTCAGCCTTATCACCTTTCAATCGCCTGAGAACGGCCTGTCCGTGCGACGCCTGCGTGGCGGCGGCCACACGCTGCTTCGCGTCTCCACAGGTGGCCGCAGAGACGCCGCGTAAATCAACAGGGTTTGCACGAGCATCTCATCAACAAAACGCCCCAGACGGCGGAGCGCGCCGCGCAGCCGCCTGCAATCGTCCTCCGTGACCGCAAAAGCCTCGCGCCACAGAAAATCTTCAAGCACTTGGCGAAAAAGTATCAACTCACGTGCCACTTCGTCCACCAGCGCGCCCTGATAAAAGCGCACCTGTGCGAAGGAGCGCAGGCGGCGTACGGTCTCAAGAATCTCCAACTCGTCCGAGCCTCTGTCAATCAGGCGCGAAAGCTCTCTGAGCATGTCGGGCAGGTGGTCTACGAGTTGTTCGTAGGAGAGTTGAGTTTGAAGGCCGATGCGGCTCTCAGCGTAGATGCGGTCGGCCCAGGCGCGTACTATAGCGTCCTCATGTTTTCTGATAAGTGTCTCGAATCGTTCGGGCATGAGAGGTAAGCGGTCGGGGCTTTTAAGATTCTTCAGGCAGTCGTTTTGTCCTCCGATTCCAGGGGCAGCAGGCGACGCAGAAGCTGTTCCAACTGTTCGAAATCAATAGGCTTGGTGACGTAATCATTGCATCCGGCGGCGAGCGCGTCGGCGTGAAAATCTGAAGTGTCGTGAGCTGAGACGGCTATGATGGGGATGCGGCGCAGCGCTTCGTGCTGGCGTATGCGGCGCGTGGCCGCCAGGCCGTCCAGAAGAGGCAGGCTCAAATCCATCAGAATCAGATGAGGCCGCTCGCGGGTTGCGACTTCTACGGCCTGTTCGCCGTTGACGGCCTCCACCACACGGTAACCGCTCATCTCTAATAAACGTCTCATCATGAAGCGGTTATCCTCAAAATCCTCCACCACCATGACGATTCTTTGCCGGTTATCGCTCATCTACGAGTCCCAAGACCAGGAAATTAACAGGGATAGACAGGATAAAGATAAAGCAATCTCTCTTTTTATCTTATCTATCCGGTGCCTCACTGTTAACTCCTTCTTTTACTGCATGACTAGCATACGTTGAGTTTTTTTGCTAAGATGCCGCATCGAAACATGACACACAAATGCATGCTCTTTGGGTCTATTCCGTACACGGGAGATGGCACAGGTAAATGTCGCCGGGCGTACGATTAAGACCCTAAGCTGAAGGTTCGTGACCAATATGAAGCCGTTAAAATCGGAGGTAACAGACTCAAGTACTCTGGAAGAGCTTGGCCGCGCCTCCGTACAAATCGTTCACGACCTGAAAAACCAGTTAAATGGTCTCAAACTCTATGCCACATTCCTACGCAAGCGCATGGAGAAGGCCGAGCGCCCGGAGGACGAGCGAGAGACGGTCGCCAAGCTGATTCAGGGCCTTGAGCGCGCAGCTTCGGACATGACTACGCTGGTGCGCCTGGGCCGCCCCGTAGAGCTTCGCCGCCAGGCGGGCGTCAATCTCTCAAGCCTTCTGGCCGAAGCCGCGAACGGGACGGGAGCGCTCGATGAAAGCGACAGCGCGGCAGCCCTCGAAGGCGAGTTCGACGCGGCGGCGCTTTCGGAAGCATTCAAGGCTATACATACAAGCGCCAGCACGCTCTCCTCGCGCGGTGCTGAGAGAGGGCCGCTAGAGGTCTCTATCAAACTGGATGAATCGGAGTCTAAGCCACAAGCTCTGATTGAATGGCGCGGCTTAAAGACCGCGACCGACCCATTTCATTCATACGCTGGCAGCGACGCACTGCGAATGTCGCTCGCGGCAAAAATCATAGAAGCGCACGGCGGAGTCGCACGCTACGAAGACAACACTCTGAGCGTACGGCTGCCGATTGAAAAGCGACAGGATTGATTCATTGATTCAATGAAGAAATGAATCAATGAACCGATGAATCAATGAATCAATATTCTTAGTGGAGCTAACTCAAGGTGGAACGTAAAGACGCACGTATTCTGGTAGTTGATGACGAGCCTATGATGGCGGATTCTCTGAAGCAGAATCTGGCCGAAGAGGGATACACGGTCGACACGGCTGCGACGGGAGCCGAAGCCATAGAGTTCTTTGACAGAGGCGGCCATCATCTGGCTATCTGCGACCTTCAGCTTCCTGACATGGACGGACTGGAAGTGATGCGACACATGAAGGACACGCATCCTTCTACGGAAGTCATAGTCGTGACGGGTTACGGCACCGTTGCTCGCGCCGTAGAGGCTACAAAGGCCGGAGCCTTCTACTTCGTAGAGAAGCCTTTCGACTTTGAGCAGATGCTTCCTCTGGTAGAGCGCGCACTTGAAAGCCGCGAGCTTAGAGAAGAGACGGCTTCCATGCGCCGCCAGCTTTCCACGCGCGCAGAGTACTTCAACATCATAGGCGCGTCGCGCCAGATGCAGACCATCTATGAAACCATAGAGTCCGTCGCCAAGAGTGACGCCAACGTTCTCATCGTAGGCGAGAGCGGCACCGGCAAAGAGTTAATCGCCAACGCCATTCACTACAACTCTCTGCGCGCCAAAAAGCCCTTCATCAAGGTCAACTGCGCCGCGCTTCCCAAAGAGCTCATCGAATCCGAACTCTTCGGCCACACAAAGGGCGCGTTCACGGGCGCGCACGCGGACAAGGAAGGATTGGTGCAACATGCTGCGGGCGGCTCGCTCCTCTTGGATGAAATAGCGGAGATGCCAGTAGAGCTTCAGCCCAAGCTCCTGCGCGTTCTGCAAGACCGCAGCTATAGAAAGGTAGGCTCCGAGAAGACCTACGCAGTCGATTTTCGTCTCATCTCTTCCACCAATCGTCTTCCGGCTGATGCCATACGCGACGGGTTACTCCGTGATGACCTCTTCTATCGCATCTCAACGATTACGATTCACGTTCCGCCTCTAAGAGAGAGAACCGAGGACATACAGCTTCTCACAGACCACTTCCTGAAGGAGTACGCGCACAAGTACGACCGGCAGATAAACGGAGTGTCGCAGGCAGCCTACCAGCGACTCTTCGCGCATCAATGGCCCGGCAACGTACGCGAATTGCAGAACGTCATAGAGCGCGCAGTCCTTCTTGCGAAAGCAAATAAGATAGAGCCTGTAGACCTTCCCTTCGACAACGGCAGCCTGCCCGAAGGCGGCGCACAGTCCGGCGGCTGGGACGTTCCACCTAACATGACCCTCGAAGAGATTGAAAAGCTCGTCATAGAAAAGACGCTCCAGCGCACCAACGGCAACAAGCAGGCCGCAGCCAACCTGCTAGGCATCTACCGCCCACGCCTCTACAGCAAAATCCGCAAGTACAACATAGACGTCGCACAGATAACCGCCCCCTGAAAAACATTCACCGCAGAGACACAGAGGACACAGAGATAGCACAGAGAAGAGATTCAACCCTCTGTGCATCCTCTGCGTCCTCTGTGTCTCTGTGGTGAATTGCAAGTTTCTCTACTTCAAACTGACCCACCACCATAAGCTTCAATATTCCTACTGAGCATATGGTGTTTTCACGACACGATATGCGGCGCGCTTCTAAAGCTTCCGGCTGAACATCTTCAGGCTTATTATTGCAATTCGATTATGAATATCTTGCTCGGCGCAAAAACGGTTGGAATTTTTAGATAATGGAGATGGTCGTCTAAAATGGATTATCCAGGGCGCGCGTTGGCGCTTGTGGAGGTACGCGATTTGCCATTGAGGGCGGCGGGTAATTTATAACTCTGGTTTTCTTAAAGGAGAGGGGCTAAAGAGATGGTATTCGATAATAAGAGGGTTATATCAATCGCTCTGGCTACGGCACTTTTGGGCGGAACTGTCGGCGCTTTCGTCTCCCGCTCAGGCAAGAGCGTCGAGACCGCGCAGACGGCTCCGACTGCCACGGCGCAGACGGGACAGACAGTCGGGACTCAGGCTGCGACCACAGACCAGGTTGCAGAGAACAACCCGGATGCTTACCGCGACGGTTTCGCTGACGGCGTTCGCACGGCGCTCGAAACGAGCAAGGCCGGAACAACGGTCATAGAGCGCGAGTCGGCTCAACCGGCGCGAGTCGTTTATCGCAATGCTCGCAGAGGCTCAAGCGCCACGCGCTATGACAACAGCCGACGCGTTTACTACGATTATAACCAGCAGCCGCAGAAGCGCTCCTTCTGGCAGAAGCACCGCGACAAGCTGACGGTGGCTATGGGCGCGGGCGGCGGAGCTATCATAGGCGGCCTCATAGGCGGCAAGAAGGGCGCGGCCATTGGCGCTCTGGCCGGAGGCGGCGGCTCTGCGCTCTACACCTACAAGCTGCGTAAGCGCACTCGTAATTACTAAGCCATCTCGGACTAGAGGGATGAGCAGGATGAACGGCGGCCTGAAGGGGATAGCTTTTGTTATCGCTTCGGCGCTCCTCGTCACGGTCGGATTAAAGATATGGGCAGTACCTTCTAACAGGGCTGCCCATCTTTATGTCGGCGCTTGGGCGAGTCGCGCCGCGCTCAAGCCTGCGCGCGAAGACGGGCGCAACACGCAGGCTGTATCTGCGCGCTCGCTTCCCTTCGCCGCGCGCTTTCGCCTGGTAGAAGGGCGCGGCCTTCTGATCAACACCTGGATAAACGGTCGAGGCCCCTTTAAGCTGGCTATAGACACGGGCGCGGGCGCGACTATTCTCTCGGAGCAGACGGCGCAGGCGGCTGGCGTGCGAGCCGTAGCGGGCCGTCGCACGACCATAGGCGGCTTGAGCGGAAAAGGCACGGGCACGGGCCGCGAGGCGAAGCTGGACAGCCTGGCCGTAGGCGACAAGAACAACTTTCTTCCGGCGCAAGGCGCGGTCATCGTCACAGGCAGCTTGCCGCAGGGCGTGGACGGCGTGCTTGACCCTACGGAAAGCTATTGGCCGCTCGGCTACGTGATAGATTTTCCTGCGGAAACCATCTCTGCCTTTGACCCGCGCACGACGCCTTTGCGTGTCACGGATGCTCCCGTAAACGGGGCCGTAGTTCCCTGGATATTCGAGGGCGCGACGCGTCGCCCGTTCGTCTCTCTGGACAACGGGCGCAAGGCCCTGATTGATACAGGCTCCGGCTTCGGCCTTGCGCTCAGCGAAGCGGAAGCGCGGAGCCTTGGAATCATCCCGCGCGAACGCAGGAGCAGGAGCGAGGTCAGCGACCTTGGCGGAGGCAGAGTCTACGCGCACAGGATTTCGCCGCTCACCGTTAGCATAGGCTCTATGGCCCTGCGTAATGTGCCCACAGACCTGCTTTACGGCGCTGAAACGGGCGCGCCTATCATCATGGGACGCGACGCGCTGCGCCCCTTCAAGCTCAGCTTCGACCCGCTCAATCGTCTCATCAGCATCGCGCCCAGATAAGAAGGAATCACTCAGCGCAATGCTGGAATTCCCTTTGCCAATATGTTCCGTTTCGTACATACAATAGAGCTTCAGGCGCTCTATAATCGCCGCGTTTTAAAATCACGAGGGGATGGATAACTCACCAACGCGACTACTCCGTCTCCACTAGCCCGTAAAATTTTCCGTAGAATTGTCAGCTAATGGCTGAAAGCTTGCGGCCTGCGTTTACGATTTCAGACAACGTCCTCAACCAACATCCGTGTGAGCTTAGAGTTTCTTAAGGAGTGCCCCGTGTTCGACAACAAGCGACGTATCCTCTGCGTTGACGATAATGAAGACAATAGCTCCATGCTGACTGTGCTGCTGGGTCTTTCAAGCTATGAGGCGGTGGCTGCCGGTTCCGTAGAGGAAGCGTTGCGGCTGGCAAGGAGCGAGCGTTTCGACCTCTTTATTCTAGACAAGCGCTTTCCAGATGGAACCGGCTTTGCGCTGTGCCAGGAGATAAGAGAACTGCACCCGGACACGCCCGTCATCTTTTATTCGGGCGACGCTTATTCGACGGATCGCACGGAAGGCTTGAATGCGGGGGCGCAGGATTACGTGGCAAAGCCCGATATTGATGGGCTGCTCGATGCCGTCAATCACCTTCTGGCAGCTTAGCCTGAATATCCCTGAAGAAAATCCAGCAGAGCGCAGACAATAAGAGGCCGTAAGCAGGAAGGTAGCATTCCTGCTTACGGCAATTTTCCTGAGTCCAACGCTTTTCCTCTCAGGAGGTTGGGCAGACTATGCCACGCCTTTTTAGGACTTTGGTTGCAGTTTGATTGCAGTTTGATTTTGCTCGCCTATCGAAAGCTCTCTAAAGCTTCCTCTCTCGGCACTGGCGCGCCGCAGTGACACATACTACAATGACCTTGCCTGCAATATAAATCTTGAGAGCGCCGCAGCCGTAGGTGCGCGCCCAGTCGCCTACGGTTCAGCAGCTATCCTCCATGCCAATCGGTGAAGGCACTTGTCTAGGTCGCTATGAGATTCGTTCCCTGCTCGGCACAGGCGGGATGGGCGAAGTCTATCTGGCCCAGGATACTCAGCTAGACCGTGTGGTTGCGCTCAAGATTCTCCCGCTAGATTTGGCGCGCGACCAATTGCGTATGCGCCGCTTCATACAGGAAGCCAAATCCGCTTCGGCCCTGAATCATCCGAACATCATCACCATCTACGAAGTCGGAGAGGTGGAAGACACCCATTTCATCGCCACGGAATTTGTGGACGGAGAGACGCTGCGCCAGCGAATCGGCCAGGAGAAAATCGGCCCCGACGAGACCCTGGAGATAGCCATACAGGTCGCATCCGCGCTCGCCTCCGCGCACGACGCGGGCATCATTCACCGGGACATCAAGCCGGACAACATCATGCTTCGCAGGGACGGCTACGTGAAGGTGCTGGATTTCGGGCTGGCTAAGCTGACGGAGAAATCCAACGAGCGTTTGGCGTCTGAGCCGGAAGCTATGACGCTCGTCAACACGGAGCCGGGGCTGGTCGTAGGCACCGTCAGCTACATGTCGCCGGAGCAGGCGCGCGGCCTTATCGTAGACACCCGCTCGGACATCTGGAGCCTCGGCGTGGTTCTCTACCAGATGCTCACGGGCCACGAGCCTTTCGAAGCCGCGACGCCTACGGATCAGATAGTCTCAATCATAGAGCGCCAGCCGCCGCCGCTCTCCTTCTACACCGAAAACGTGCCCGCAGAGATAGAGCGAATCATCCTGCGTGCGCTCGCCAAAGACAGGGGCGACCGCTATCAAACCATCGTTGAGATGCTCAACGATATGCGGCAGGCGCGCAACCGGCTGGCCTTTCAGACGGAGCTTAAACGCTCTATGTCTGCGGGCGAGCTAAAGCTGGCGCACATCACGGGCGACCTGTCCGGTCGGCAAGCCGCAACGCCGGATGCGAGTCAGACGAGCGTGCCCACGACTGCCAGGCAGCCAAGCTCAATCGGGAAGCGCAGACGCCCGCGAAAAAAGGCCATAGACTCCATAGCCATTCTGCCGCTCATCAACACGGGCGGCGACCCGAACACGGAATACCTCTCCGACGGCATCACCGAAAGCATCATCAACAGCCTTTCGCGTCTGCCTAGACTCAGGGTGATGGCGCGCTCGACGGTCTTTCGCTACAAGGGCAAGGAGAACGACCCGCGCGAAGTGGGTGAAGAGCTTGGCGTGCGCGCTGTGCTGACGGGACGCCTGCAACTCTTCGGCGATCGGCTGATGATTGGCACTGAACTGGTAGATGCCTTCGACGGCGCGCAACTCTGGGGCGAGCAGTACAATCGAAAGCTCTCGGACATCTTCGCCGTGCAGGACGAGATTGCCAACGAGATTTCCGAGAAGCTGCAACTGAAGCTGACGGGCGAAGAGAAGCGTCAGCTTACGAAGCGCTACACGCACGACACCGAGGCTTACCATCTTTACCTAAAGGGGCGCTACTTCTGGAACAAGCGCACGCACGATTGTCTTGAGCGGGGCCTGGAATTTTTCAAGCAGGCGATAGAAGCGGACGCGACCTACGCGCTGGCCTATTCGGGGCTGGCGGATTCTTACGCTCTGCTTGGCGTGGCGCTTCCGCCAAGGGACGCTTTCCCGCGCGCCATAGCCGCTTCCCTGAAAGCGCTTGAGATTGACGACACTGTGGCAGAAGCTCACACCTCCTTCGCCTTCCCGCGCATGTTCTTCGAGTGGGACTGGGCCGGGGCCGAGAAAGAGTTCAAGCGCGCGATTGAGCTTAACCCGAACTACGCGACCGCCTATCAGTGGTACGGGCGTCTGCTCTCTGCGCTCTCCCGCCACAACGAATCAATCGTCAATCTACAGATGGCGCAGGCGCTGGATCCGCTCTCGCTCTCCATCAACACGGGCGTCGGCGTCTCTTACTACATGGCGGGCCGCTACGATGAGGCCATACAGCAGTACCGCAAAGCGCTTGAGATGAGTTCGGCCTTTACGGTCGCGCACGAACACATGGGTTCGGCGCTTCTGAAAGTTGGCCGTCACGATGAAGCGCTCGAAGAGTTTCAAGCCGCTCTGCGCCTGGACGAAAGCGACCTTGGCCTGCGCTCGTCTCTAGGCCACGCCTACGCTGTGACGGGGAGAACAGAGGCTGCGGAAGCAATCCTCTCCGAATTGATTGAGGCATCCAAACAGAAATACGTCTCGCCCTATTTCATGGTAGAGATTCTGGCAGGATTGGGCCGGATAGATGAAGCCTTCGAATGGCTCGAACGCTGCTACACAGACCGCGCCCCGCACCTAATATTTCTCAACGCAGAGCGCAAACTTGACACCCTCCGCTCAGACCCGCGCTTCGACAATCTACTGAAGAGAATGAACCTGAAGAAATAGGGGATAGGGGTTGGAGGTTAGGGAGTGGTAAGAAAAACCGACTCTCTTTCTTTTACCAGCCCCCAACCCCTATCCCCTATTCTTTATTCTCCGCCGTAGCGAATCTCCATGCGGCGAATCCTGTAGCTGGCGAGCGCTAGAACTATCAGCGTGAAGATGACCAGGCCGGGGATGGCTATCCAGGCCGGTGTAGGCTCGGCTATGACGGCGAAGGGGCCTTCGGACATTGGCACGGGCGCGAGCGATTGCAGGTAATGTATGACGCTTATCTTTTTCAGCACGGGCGGGAGCAGAAAGTTTATGAACTCCCAGCCGTAGACTATCAGCGCCGGAACAATCGGGTTGCGGAAGAAGAGTCCTATGACCAGAAAGACCGCGCCGTAGCCTATGCACGCCAGCACGGTTATCCCAAGGTAAGTGAAGAACTGGCTGAGGCCCGGCCCGTTCATCAGGAATTGAGTGCTGGACGGGTAACCCGCCAGGTAGATGAAGAAGATTGAGCCTATGGTCGTCATCAAAAAAAGTATGATGGTCGAGACAAGCCCGGAAAAATATTTTCCCGCCACAAGCACCTCGCGCCTGACGGGACAGAGGAAATAGTAGTGAAGGCTGCGGTCTACGACTTCGCCGCGAAACAGGTTCATGAACATCCAGGCGCAGCCGAAGAAGATGACCGTCCTCAAAATCAACCCCTGATAGATGGCCGAGTAGACTTCGTTGGCGTCCGAGAAGTTCGCGCGAATGTCTTCGGCGTTAACAACCGCCAGCAATGCCATCAGCAGAACCGGAAAGAGCGCGAGCATATAGATGAGAATGGCTCGCTTGCCCCACAGGTTCTTCCTTAGCTCAAGGCGGAAGATGGCTCCGACCTGACGCAGCCAGAGCGACCAGGGCAGAGCCTCTTTCGTCTTCTTCTCCACCAACGCGGTGTCTGTAGCGGAACTCATTAGCTTGCCCCCTCCGAGCCTATAAGATACTGGTAAACGGCGTTCAAATCATCGTCAGCCGGTGCGACCGATTCTATGTTCAGCTTCTCTTCGAGCACAATCGTGTTCAGCAGAACGTAGAACCTGTCCGCGTCACGCGTCTTGATGAATAGTCCTTTGCGGTCGTCGTGCAGCCGCGCCTCGACTATGTGGTCTTGCTCAAAGAGACGGGCGGCCAAT
>JACVRN010000276.1 GCA_014534425.1 Pyrinomonadaceae bacterium | reverse complement strand
CTCTTTCGCGTGATGAACGTGCGGCAGGGAGTGCTTGAGCGCCACTCCTTCAAGCTCATCTATCTCTACAACGAGCTGGCGGGCCTGCGCGACCTCGCGCGCAAGGACCACAGGCGCGTGCAGAAGTACGAGGACACGCTACGCGAGCTTAGCGAACAGCTCGACGAGATAGAGGCGCAGCAGGGCACGCCCCTCGCGCCGCTCAAGCGCCTCATCAGCGACGCGCTCCCCTCACAGCACGAGAAGAAGAACGGGCGAAGACCCAGACCCTACGAGCGCGCAGGCAGCCGCGCACATCGCCGCGCGCATAAAATGGTCCAGATATTCTCCATCTGCCCCGCGCCGAAGCTGCTCATCAACACAGCCGAATTCTGGAAGACGACCGAGGCCGGGCACGCCTTCCGCCTGATGTACGACGCGACGCTCGGCGAGCTTGAAAGCTTCGACTTCGAGAACGCAGACCCAAGCTGGATACAGATGGCCCAGGTCAGCCCGCAGGGTTCCATCTCCTACTTCAGCGATTTTTAAAGCCAACCCAAACATTAGGCGCGTAAAAGCGTAATGGGACGCGAAAAGGAGAAAATAAAGGGAAAACAAGAAAAGGTTACTCTTTCAAGTAACCTTAACCTATTGATTAGATTGATGCCCGCTAATGGATTCGAACCATTGACCCCTCGCGTGTGAAGCGAGTGCTCTACCACTGAGCCAAGCGGGCCTTGCGTCTTCCTTTGAAGAAGAGACGAAATGCTAACAAAGCGGCTCGCCGATGGTCAAGCGAGCCGCTTTTGCGTCTCTTTCTCTCTCTGCTTCGCCGCCCGGCTTATTGGATGGCCGGGTCCGAGGAGGAGGCTGGCTGCTCCGGGTTTTCCCTGACGGTGCTGACGCTGGGGTCAAGGTAGAAGTGGCGTTTGCCCGTCGAGGTGGTGATGCCTTCGCTGACCTGGGGGTCGGCGTTGACCGTGTAGTTGGACGGCTGCGCGCTGGACTTCGGCGTGACCTTCATCGTGAAGACGTAGCCGTTGACGACCGGCTTCTCGCCTGCGAAGCGGTCATCGAGCGTGCCTTCCTTAATCAACTGGTCGAAGTTCGCGTACTCGCCCCTGTGTCCGAGCGAGTAGTCGGCCTGCGCGTCCCTGATGGTTTGCAGCGTCTTGATGGCGGCTGTCTCGTTGCCGCGCCGGACGACCGCGCGCCAGGCCGGGACGCCGACGCCGATGAGGATACCTATAATCGCGATGACAATCATCAGCTCGATGAGCGAAAAGCCTCTCTGATAAGCATGCTGCCGTTTGGTCTGTTTCATAAATGGTCCTCTCAAAAGAATTGGTCCTGCCACCCACCTCACATACACGATAATGGCCGCTCCAAGTTCCGCAGAATTTTACTACAAGCGAGGCGAGCGCGTCACTTGAGGAGCGCGCGGTGCGCCCCGCAACTTTTCAACGTGCGATGGCAGGCTCAAACATGTAGAATGAACCGAGGGACGCGTCGGGGCGTCTAAGAGTTGATTATGAGACAGTTACAAACGGCCAACAGGGAAGCGGTCAGCCAGGCGAGCGCGGCGGTCGAGAAGATTGAGAAGCTGCAAGCCGCCATCGAAAGCGTCATCAAGGGAAAGCCGGAGGCCGTGCGCCTCGCCATCGTGACTCTCATCGCGGGCGGCCACCTGCTGGTCGAGGACGTGCCCGGCGTCGGCAAGACGACCCTCGCACACGCGCTCGCACGCGCCATCGCCTGTCCCTTTCAGCGCATACAGTTCACCTCCGACCTGCTCCCCTCGGATGTCATAGGTCTCTCGATTTACAACCAGCACACGGGCATCTTCGAGTGGAAGCCCGGCCCGGTCTTCGCCAGCGTCGTCCTCGCCGACGAGATTAACCGCACGACGCCCAAGACGCAGTCGGCGCTCCTCGAAGCGATGGCCGAAGGGCACATCACCGTCGAGGGCGAGACGCACCCGCTCCCTGCTCCCTTCATCGTCATCGCCACGCAGAACCCGATTGAGCATCACGGCACCTATCCGCTGCCGGAATCGCAGATGGACCGCTTCATGCTGCGGCTCAGGATAGGCTATCCGGGCAGCGAGGACGAGAAGCAAATCCTGCGCGACCGAGAGCGCACTGAGCCGCTGAACAACCTGCGCGCGGTGATGACGGGCGAGGATATTCTGGACCTGCAAAGAAGCGTCACGGAAGTGACGGTGGACGACGCGTTGATTG
>JACVRN010000131.1 GCA_014534425.1 Pyrinomonadaceae bacterium | reverse complement strand
GAAAGCTCTCGAATCTCTCATCTCAGACGAGCCTCTAAAGTGAAAAGCAGGTCAGTACCGCCTGCGGTAGCGGGCGGGTTTTATCAACGTTAGAAACCCGCCCGCTACCGCAGGCGGTACTGACCTGTGTTATCGTGAGCGCCCGCGATTACTTCACGGGCTGGCCCTCAAGGTCGCGCACTTCTACCGTGCCGAGATTGAGTTTACGCATCTCTTCCTCAATCTTGGCGCGGTCGCCTACGGCAACAATGACCATGTTGTTCATGGTCAGGTATTTTTCTGCGATGCGGCGAACGTCGGCCACAGTGACGGCGTCAATGCGCGCGGGAAGCTGCCGGTAGTAATCGAGCGGCAGACCGTAGACGAATAGCTGGCTCAGACTTCCGACCGTTTGCGCCGTCGTCTCAAACAGCCCCGGCAGCGAGCGTGCGTAAGCATCCTTGGCCGTCTTCAATTCGTCCGCCGACACGTCGCTTGCGCGTATGCGCTCAAGCTCATTGAATATCTCGCGCGTGGCGGGCGCAGTCACGTCCGTTCGCACGGAGCCGCCAGCGTAGAACGGCCCCGCGCCTCTACGAAAGACGAAGGTTGAGAAGGCTCCGTAAGTGTAGCCGTTCTTCTCGCGCAGGTTCATGTTGATGCGGCTTGAGAAGAGGCCGCCCAAACCTGTGTTCATCACCTGAATGGGAACATAGTCAGGATTGGAGCGGGCCACGCCCAAGTGTCCGACTCTTAAAACCGTCTGAGGCGAGCCGGGCTTGTCGACTATGATGATCTTGCGGCTTGCGCTCGACGCGGCGTCGGGCACGCTCGTCTTAGAGCCTTTGCCGTTCCACTTGGCGAAATATTTTTCCGCAAGCTGTTTTAGCTCCGCCTCGTTGATGTCGCCTGCGACGATCAGCGCGGCGTTCTCCGGCGTGTAGCCTGCTTTCCAGAAATTCACCATGTCGTCGCGCGTGATGGCCTTGACGGCGGCTTCAGTCCCCAACTCTATGAAGCCGTAAGGGTGATTGTTGCCGAAGATGGTGTTGTAGAAGACGCGGTTGGCGAGCGCGTTCGGGTTGTCGCGCTGCTGAAGTATCTGCGTCAAGCGGGTCTTACGCACGCGCTCTATCTCTTTATCCGTGAACGAAGGATTGAGCGCCACGTCCGACATCAAATCGAAGGCCGCGTCCACGTTCTTCTTCAAGACGCGCGTGGAGACGGTTGATTGGTCGCTCGTTGAGCCTGTCTGAAGCACAGCGCCAATCTGCGCCACGTCGTCCGCAATCTGCAAGGTCGAGCGCTTGTTGGTTCCTTCGTCCAGCATGTCTGCGGTGAAGGACGCAAGCCCCGGCTTGTCCGCAGGATTGCGCTCGCTGCCGGACAAGACGACGAGGTTGGCCGAGACCACGGGCAGATTGTGCTGCTCTACGAACAGCACCGTCAGGCCGTTCGCCAGCTTGAAGGTGCGCGGCACCGGAAGCTGTAGAGAGCTTGACGCGCCCACACCCGGCTGCTGCTTTCTCCACTCCTGGCCCGGAATGTTAGCGCCCATGACAGGCTCTTCCTTCTCCGCTTCGGTAGTCTTAGGCACATCGTCCACGACCTTCTTTCCGGGCACGCCGTAAACCACGACGCGGGAATTTTTGGCTAGCTTGTCCTGTGCAATCTTCTGAATCGCGGACGCCGTCGCTTTATCGAAACGCGAGAGGTCTTTGGCTAAAAAGCCTGGGTCGCCTAGAAAATGATTGTACTGGTTGAGACGGTCAGCCACGCCGCCGAAGCCGCCGAGGACTTCGAGGCCGCGCACGATTTGGCTCTGAATTAGATTGCGTGCTCGCTCGACCTCTTCAGGTTTCGGCCCGTCCTTTCGCATGGCGTCCAGTTCTTCGTCAATTGCTTTCTCCAACTCTTCGGGTTTGACGCCGGGCTTGGCCGTGGCGACTATCTCGAACGCGGAGCCGAGTATCAGCGAGTACTGAAAGGCCGTCACGTCCTGCGCTATCTGCCGGTCATAGACGAGCCGCTTGTAGAGACGGCTGGATTTTCCGCCGCCGAGTATGCGCGCGAGCATCTGCGCTTCGGCATCGCCCGGCTTGTAAATGGGGTCTGTTATCCAGCCCATGTAGACGCGCGGGAGTTCCACCTGGTCGGTCACGACCGCGCGCTTCTCCGCAGTGATGGGCGGCGTCTTAGCATCAATCGGCGGCACAGGCTGGCCCGAAGGAATAGGCCCGAAATATTTTTCGACCAGCGCTTTCGTCTTCGCCTTATCAATGTCGCCGACGATGGCGAGGCTCGCGTTGTTCGGCGCGTAGTAGAGCTTGAAAAACTCTCGCACATCTTTGAGCCGCGCGCTTTCAATGTCGGCGTGCGAGCCTATGACGCTGGCGTAGTAAGGGTGCCCTTTCGGGTAAAGAAGATGAAAGAGTTCCTCTTCGACCAGGCTGTACGGAGAATTCTCGCCCTCTCTGCGCTCGTTGCGAACCACGTCGCGCTGGTTGGCAAGCTTTCGCTGGTCGAGCGTGTCGAGCAGGAAACCCATGCGGTCGGATTCCAGCCACAGCGCCATCTCCAACTGGTTCGACGGCAGCGTCTCGAAATAGTTTGTGCGGTCAAAGTCTGTCGTGCCGTTGATGTCGCTCGCTCCAGCGCCTTCCAGCAGCTTGAAGTGCTGGTCGTCGCCGATGTTCTTTGAGCCTTGAAACATCATGTGCTCGAAGAGGTGAGCGAAGCCCGTCAGACCGGGCCGCTCGTTCGCAGGCCCGACGTGATACCAGAGGTTGACGGCCACCATGGGCAGGCGATGGTCTTCCAGAAGTATCACGTCCAGACCGTTCTTCAACTTATACTTTTCATAATTAAGCGTGGGCTGAGCCTGCGCTGTGGCCGCCGACTCAGGCAGTGACTCTGTGATGTTCGTTTTGGCTAAGCTCATGACGCCGTTCGACGCCACGAGCGAGCAGATAACCGCGAATAGCCATAACTTCTTCAAGCTTTGCATAGTGAGAAATCTCCTTGGATTTTTAAGCGACAAACTGGTTTGTTTATCAGAAGAATGCGAGCAGAGAACTTGTATGCCAAAACGCGCGGCGTGTCAATTCAGAGATAAGAAGAGAATTAACAGGATGGACAGGATAAAGATAAAACAATCAATCTTTCTTTATCCTGTCCATCCTGTTTGAATCTCCCTTTACCTGTAGAGGCGATAGGTGACAAGGCCGTCCATCGAAACGGTGAACTCCAGGTAGTCTTCAGGCTTGCCGTTGTTATTCTCCCAACGCAGCCGCCAGTATTGCTCGCCCTCGTCGCCGGAGACGAGCCTTGCTTCCGTCAAGGTGTAGCTTGCGAGCGTTATCTTCTCGCGGTCTGCGAAGAGTTCTACGGTTTCCATTGCGCGCTGTAGGTTGATGCGCGCTGGGGTAGTGGATAATTGTTGAGCCTGGAAAGTTTCCGCCAGGGGTTCCAGCGACACGTAACTGATGGCGGCGCGACCGCACGAGTCTTCCGCTATGTTCCTAAAGGAAACTTCAACCGTGGTGTCGTTGATGATGGAGGCGTCAATCCTGATTTGATGAAGCGCCTTCATAGGCGAGGATTCCTTGTTCCTGTAAACATAGAGCGGCCCCGTGTTGTTCACGTAGACCTCGAAGCTGTCGTCGCACAATCCCGCTTCGGCCCTGAAGGTCAGATTGTAAGGCGTGCCGACTTGCGAGACGAAAAGCTTGACGGAGTTCGAGGCGCGAAGATTCTGGTATCTGGAGGTGATGTCCCTGGACATGCCCTTCGGCAGGACGGCATTGACCGCTCCCCACCCGCGCAGGTCGTGGAATTTCTCGTCCTCCGCGTCTCCCAAATCCGCGTAATTGTCCGGGGCGGGCGTGCGCTTCTGGCCGAAGCATTTTGACGGCGCAATGATGGCCGCGAGGATGACAAAGGATAACAGGCAGGTCTGTAAGGCTTGGCTTCTATTCATGCAAGGCTCCGTAAATTTAAATGAAGGTGACACGATTTTATACATTAGACACAGGAAATATGACAAAGGATGGCGCTTAGGAATCTGCGGCCCTTATATTTTACGTCCTCCTTTGATTCACCCCGCCGCTTTATTTCGCGTTAATAATTGAGGATGAAAATATCTCTTTTAACCCCAAGGAGAAGTTTAGAGACATGAACGGACAGGAGAATGCGGAGCACGGGAGCGCCGCCGAGGCGCAGCCCGAAGCCCATTTGTTGCAACTACTCTTCGGAGCGCTCCTTTCGCAGGCGCTTTACGTGGCGGCCAAGCTAGGGCTGGCCGACCTGCTTGCCGAAAAACCGCTTCCCGCGAGCGAACTGGCCGCCGCGACCCATTCGGACGAGCGTGCGCTTTATAGAGTCCTGCGTAGCCTGGCGAGCGTGGGAGTCTTTCGTGAAGTCGAGCCGAAGGTCTTCGCGCTCACGCCGACGGCCTCTCTGCTGCGCTCGGACGTGCCGAACTCTATGCGAAACGGCGCGATTTTCATGGGCGAAGAGTGGCACTGGAGAGTCTGGGGAAACACTCTGCACAGCGTTCGCACGGGCAAGTCCGCCTGGGGCGCAGTCCACGGCGTAGAGGTTTTCGATTACTTCTCGGCCAAGCCTGAGCAGTACGAAATCTTCAACCGCGCGATGACGGATATGTCCGTAAGCACCGCTCCGGCTATCGTGGAAGCCTACGACTTCAACGGCATAGAGACGCTCGCGGACATAGCCGGCGGGCACGGATTTCTGCTCGCACAGGTTTTGAAGGCCAACCCGAAGATGAAGGGCATACTGTTCGACGTGGCCCCTGTGATTGCGGGCGCAGGCTCCATGCTTGAGAAAGAAGGCGTGGCCGGAAGGGTTGAAACCGTCGTCGGCAACTTCTTTGAATCAATCCCTGCGGGCGCGGACGCCTACATGATGAAGCACATCATACACGACTGGCAGGACGAGGACTGCATACGCATCCTCAGAAACATCAACGCCGTGCTGAAGCCGGAGGGAAAGGTTCTGATTATCGAGACGATAGTTCCAGAAGGTAGCGAGCCGCATTATAGTAAGCTGCTTGACCTGGAAATGCTGACCTCGCCCGGCGGCCTGGAGCGCACTGCCGAAGAGTACAAAGAACTGCTCGCCGCCGCAGGGCTTCGCCTCAACCGAATAGTCCAGACGAAATCACCCTTCAGCATCATCGAAGGTGTCAAGGCCGACGGGAAGGGAAATCCTGATGATGCGACCGCATAATATCAATCTGCTGCTTGTCATCATCTTGTGCGCGGGCATTGTGCAGGGGTGTAAGCTGGGGGGCGAAAACCGAAACGAGGCTGGCAATCAGGGAAGCGGTAATAGCGCAACCGAGTCGAAGCAGGAGACGGGAAAGAAGACAAGGCGGCTTGACGGCTACACTCTTCGCGGGCTGACTTTCTCTTACTACCTTGTCCCTTCGGGGCTGAGCCGCGACGAGTTGCTTAAGACCGCAGGCGAGATACACAGGGACGAGCCGGACGCGCAACTGATTCTGGTTGACGACGAATCGGGCGTGCAGGATTACATAACGTACGTTAAGGCCGTGAGCCAGGGCGACGCGGAGGCGAAACTGCCGAAGGAGTGGGCGGACAAGCACATCGTCGCCAACTTGCAGAAGCTTATGAGCGGCAAGTGGATGCTCTACGAAGGCTACGGGTATAAGGAGATAGGCGAAGTTAAATAGGGGCTTTGCACATCTATTCGGGAGATGCCGCGTGATTTACGCGGGCCGCCTTTCCTTCAGCCCGAATATCTGTGCAAAGTTCATTCATTAAAGTATACTGTGGGCCTCACCCACTAACCCGCTCACGGGAATCGAACCACGCGGAGGTCTTATGGCAAACGCGAGCAACCCTGAGGCGACGACATATCCTTCAGTCAGACGTTCACGTAAAAGTAGTCTGTCCACGGCTATCAATTTACTTCTCCTACTGCTGACCTGCGCGACTGCTGCTTACGCGCAGAGCGCCGCCGTTAAGGATAATGCCGCAGACAGTGCGGTGCTGGCCCTTGAGCCGGATAAGCCCATCGAGCGAGAGCTTTCGGGGGGCGAGTCGCACGCTTATCAGTTCACGCTCGCCGCAGGGCAATACGCTCGCGTGGACGTTATTCAGCGCCGCATAAATCTCTCTTTGTCGGCCCTTGACTATGAAGGCAAGAAGATTGTCGAAGCGGATATGTTCGGCATAGGAGAGACGGAGTGGATTGCGCTCGTATCCGAGGCGTCGGCGTCTACGACTTACAGGCTGGTGGTGCGGTCAACGGATAAGACCGCGCCGAAGGGGGGCTACGAGATTAAGGTTCAGGAGATGCGGGCCGCGAATGGGCAGGATAAAAACCTGATTGCCGCCGAAAGGCTGGTTGCCGAAGGCATACTGATTGGAAGACAGACAACAGCCGACGCGCCGCAGAAGGCAATAGAGAAATATCAGCAGTCGATTCCGCTCTGCCAAGCGGCAAAAAATCCTGCCTGGGAGGCCACGGCGCTCTATCTCATCAGCTATACCTATATTACTTTAGGGGACAAGCAGAAGGCTTTAGACTTCGCAAACCAAGCGCTGCCGATTTCGCAACTGGCGGCCAAACAGCCCGACAAGGATCAACGGAGCGTAGGCTTGAAGGTCGAAGCGAACGCGCTTGAGACTATGGGCCAGATTTACATCGAATTCGGTGACAAGAAGAAAGCGCTCGACCTGTTCAATCAAGCGCTGCCGCTCAGACGAGAAGTCGGCGACCGCGTCGGAGAAGTCAGCACGCTCAACAATATTGGAATGTCGTACGGCTACATGGGCGATTGGTCGAAGGCGCTGGACTTCTTCGATCAAGCGCGCACAATCGTCCGCGAGTTAGGCGACCAGAGAAAAGAGGCGTCGCTGCTCAATAACATGTGCGTCATACGCAGCGACCTGGGCGAGTATAGAAAGGCGCTGGGTCTCTGTGAGCAGGCGCTTTCAATCAGACGGAGCTTGAATGACCGTCAGAGCGAAGCCACCGTGCTCAACAACATGGGCAACTCCTACGCGAACCTTGGGGAATACCAGAAGGCTTTGGACTTGTACATGCAGGCGCTCATGATTCACAAGTCCGGAAATAATCCGCAGAACCTGGGCATCGCGCTCAGCAACGTCGGCTGGCTCTACGCCACTTTGGGCGAGCATCAGAAGGCTATTGATTTCTACAATGAAGCGCTCTCGATTTTCCGCGCGGCGGGCGACCAGTACCGCGAGGCAAACGTCCTTGGCAACATAGCCGCGACTTACGCGGACATGAAAGATTTTCGGAAGGCGCTCGAAATCAATCAGCAGGTGCTGGTGCTTCGCCGCGCTGTGAACAACCGTGCGGGCGAGGCCATCACGCTCAACAACATCGCAGGCTGCTACTCGAATCTGGGAGACAAGCAGAAGGCGCTGGACTATTACAATCAGTCTCTAGCAATACATCGCGCGGTTGGAGACCCGCGTCATCTCTCGACCACTCTGAGAAACATCGGCGCGCTCTACAAAGACATGGGCGACATTCAGAAGGCGCTTGCGTTCTTCAACGAAGGGCTGCAAATGACCCGCGCCACAGGCGACCGAAACAATGAAGCGGGGATACTGGCTCACATAGCCCGCCTTGAGCGCGACAGGGGAAATCTGACGGAAGCCAGGAAGATAATCGAAGAGGCGCTCGCGGCGGTCGAGTCACTGCGAATTAATATCAAGAGCCAAGCCTTGCGCGCCTCTTTCTTTGCTTCTGTACGCAGCTACCAGGAACTTAACATAGACCTCTTGATGCGACTCAATAAGCAGCGCCCGTCGGAAGGATTCGACGCTGCCGCCTTGCAGGCCAGCGAAAGGGCGCGTGCGCGCTCCCTGCTCGAACTGCTCACGGAAGCCGGTGCGGAGATTCGACAGGGCGTTGAAGCCTCTTTGCTTGAGCGCGAGCGAGCTTTGCGACAATCAATCTCCGACAAGGCAGACCGGCAGACGCGCCTCTTGAGCGGCAAGTACACGCCGGAGCAGGCCGCCGCCGCCGCCAAAGAGATAGACGCTCTGATGACCGAGTACGAACAGGTGCAGGCTCAAATCCGGCAGACAAGCCCGCGTTATGCTGCGCTGACGCGCCCCACGCCGCTCAGCTTGAAAGAGATTCAAACGGACGTGCTGGATGGCGAAACCTTGCTCCTGGAATATTCCCTGGGCGAAGAGAAGAGCTTCATGTGGGCAGTGACGCAGGGTTCTATTCAGAGTTTCGAACTGCCCAAGCGCGCGGAGATAGAGTCAGCCGCGCGTCACGTCTACGAGTTGCTGACGGCGCGCAACCAGACGGTCGCAAATGAAACGCCGGAACAAAGACGCACGCGCATAGAGCAGGCCGAAGCGGAGTATCCGAAAGCCTCTCTTGCCCTGAGCCGCATGCTGTTAGGCCCTGTGGCCGCCGAACTCAAGAACAGGCGGCTGGTGATAGTCGGAGACGGTCTTCTGCAATACACGGCCTTCGCCGCTTTGCCCGCCCCGGACGCGCGCACAGACACGCCCGCAACGCCTCTCATCGCAGAGCGAGAGATAGTGACTCTGCCGTCCGCATCCGTGCTCGCGGTTCTGCGGCGAGAGGCTGCGGGGCGCAAGCGCGCGGACAAGACTCTGGCAGTATTCGCAGACCCCGTGTTTGATAAAGACGACCCAAGAATTAAGTTATTGGGCAAGGGGCCGGGCGCGGCTGCGGCGGTCGCAGCAAATTCGCCGATGGATGTGGTCAAAAGGTCTGCCTCGGAATCCGGGCTACAGGATTTTGTGCGCCTGCGCTTCAGCCGACAGGAGGCAGACCAGATTGTGCGTCTTGCTGGCTCGGCCCAGAAACTCGAAGCGGTTGACTTCGAGGCAAATCGCGCAGTGGTCACAAGCCCTGAGCTTGCGCGCTATCAGATAGTCCATTTCGCCACGCACGGGCTTATCAACAACCAGCACCCAGAACTGTCCGGCGTAGTCCTCTCGCTCGTAGACCAGGAGGGCCGCCCGCAGAACGGCTTCCTGCGTCTCTATGATATATACAACCTGAAGCTTGGCGCAGATTTGGTCGTGGTGAGCGCGTGTCAGACGGCGCTCGGCAAGGATATTAAGGGCGAGGGGCTGGTGGGCTTGACGCGCGGGTTCATGTACGCCGGAGTGCCGCGAGTGGTGGCTAGCCTGTGGCAGATAGACGACCGCGCGACCGCAGAGTTGATGCGGCGATTCTACGAGGGGATGTTGGGCAAGGGGTTGCGCCCGAGCGCAGCCTTGAGCGCGGCCCAGGCTTCTATGGCGAAGGACAAGCGCTGGCAGTCGCCCTACTACTGGGCCGCGTTCACGCTTCAGGGCGAATGGAAGTAATTTAGAGCGGAGGAAGAGGCGCATGCAAAGGCTTGGGGAAGCTGATGCCGAAAGTAAATCGCCGGATTTGCAGCCTTCAGCCTCTACGCGCCGCAAGTGGACTCTCACACAGGAAGCCTTCGACAAGCTGCTGGATGCGCTTGGGCCTGACCGCGAGCGCGCCGGTGAAATCTATCTGGAGATTCGCAACAACCTTGTGCGCTTTTTTGAATGGCGCGGCGCTCCACTGCCCGAAGACCACGCCGACGAGACTTTCAATCGCTTAGCCAAACGCGTAGCGGGCGGGGAAGAGATTCTCAACCCCATGAGCTACTGTCTGGGCGTGGCGCGCCTGCTCCTGCTGGAAATCAACAAAGAGCGTGTGAAAGAGCAGCAAGCCCTGAGCGAGATGACGACCTCACAGGCTTTACACGAGGCCGTGGACGACGGCGCGGAGGCGCGCCTTGAATGCTTGAGGTCGTGCCTGGAAACCCTCTCGCCGGATAACCGCGAGTTGATTGTCCAGTATTACCAGGGCGAAAAAGGCGCGAAGATAGAGAATCGTAAGAAACTTGTAGAGCGGCTGGGGATTCCCGTCAACACCTTGCGAATGCGTGCGCTGCGTCTGAGGGAGAGACTTCAGGCTTGTGTGGAGGATTGTTTGAAAAACTGAGAGACGCGTTGTGATGGAATGGGCAATCCGTGCCACTTATATGTGAGGGGTGGAAAATATCCTGCGTGAGAGACGATTCCTTGAGCGAAGAACTGATAGACCGCTACTTACTCGGTGACTTGCCGGAAGAAAGGCAAGCCGAGGTAGAAGAGCGCGCTTTTCAAGACCGGCAGTACATGGAGCGCATACTCGCCGCCGAAAGCGACCTCATAGATGAATACGTTCGGGGCGGGCTATCGGATTCACAGCGCCGCATGTTTGACCAGCGCTTTCTGGCATCAGCCGAGCGGCGTCGAAAGGTGGAGTTTGCGAAAGCCCTGTCGAGCGTTATCTCTGAAGGGGAAGTAGCGGAAAAGGAGAGTAGTCCTGCGCGAGAGAACGCAAGCTTTTGGAGTTCTTTCGCGGCCTTCTTTCGAGGACTAAGCCCTGCGGCTGGCCTCTCGCTTGCGGCGGCCAGCCTGCTCTTTGTCGTAGGCATCTCGTGGGTAGTGATAGAGACTACGCGGCTGCGAACGCAGGTCGCGCGGCTACAGGCCGAGCAGCAGACGCAAGAGCGCGACCGCCAAACCCTTGAGCGCCAGTTGGCAGAAGAGCAGGCGCGCCGTGAAGAGCTTTCCTCCCGTCTTCAAACAGAGCAGAGAGAGCGCGAGCGCAGCGAAGAATCGGCCCGCCAGCTTGAGCGTGAAAAGCAGGAAATAGCAGCGCGGGGTGCACAGCCTACGCAGGCGGCGCAACCCTCGCAACCGCCGGTCGTCTCGCTGGCGCTCGTGGCCGGTCTCGCACGCGGCGGCGCAGGCACGCGACCGACACTGGTTCTGCCGCCGTCGGCGCGCGTTGTGCGACTCCAAATCGGAATCGAGCCGGGCGACGATTACAAGAGCTTCAGCGCGGAGCTTAACACTCAAGCCGGGCAGAGGGTTTTGACCAATGACAATCTTTCTGCCCGTTCAACCAGCCGTGGACGCATCATTACTTTGGATGTACCGGCGCGAAGTCTGAACGCGGGACAGTATGAGCTTGCTCTAAAGGGAAGAGGCGATGCGGGGACGACCGATGCCATAGGCTACTACTACTTTGAAGTCCTCAAAAAATAGCTTAGCCTGCCGCGCTCGCTTTCTTCTCACACACTGGCCTTATCAAATCCATGCGCTGATTGCGAGCGTCTTTCCAGGGACACGCGCATAGGCTGCGGGCGACCGTAAGTCAGCGAGCGCCACACCCACTCTGCGGGGCCGAAGCGGAAGCGTTTGAGCCACCAGACGCTCGCGGGCAACTGTATCAACCAGACAGGAAGCGCCAAAAGAAGCCCCAGACTCGGAGTCACCTTGTCGAAAAGATTAAAGACAATGCAGACGGGGATGATGAACACGGCTTGAAGCAGGTAGTTGGTGAGGGCCATGCGGCCCACGGCTGCGAGCGGCGCAAGCAACTGCTGCCACGAGTGTCTCTGCCAGAGCAACAATAGAGACGAAGCATAAAAGCACGCCAGCCCCCAGGCATGCACGCTCCAGAGAAGCCCCAAGCTTAAACGCTGTCCAAAGGAAAGCGCGGAGTCGGCCCACTTTATGAGAAGCAACTCTCTGCCCGCATAGGCCAGCACGCCAAGGCTGAGGCCACTGATCAAGGCCAGCCGCAGGCTTCTCCTGCGGGCGGCGATATTTTCAAAGAAGCGCAGCCTTCCCATGTACAAGCCGAACAGAAACATGGGTAAGGATGCGGGCCAGGAAGCTATGCTGGTGCTGTACCAGTAACGCACCCAGGCGAAGTTGCTGGCGAAATAGCTCGCGCCCTCTGTTTCGGGTCGCTGCGGAAAAGGCAGCCCTGTCAACTTCCATGCGCTTTGAGCCAGGTACGGGTAAAGCAGCCCCGCGATTGCTCCTGCGGCGAGCGCCTTGTTCGAAGCGTTGCGAAAGGGCAGTAGAAGAAATCCCGTCACGGCATACGGCACAAGTATGTCGCCGTTACGAAGAAAGAGCGCGTGAACGAGTCCAATCAGTAGCAGCGCCAGCAGCCTGCGGCAATAAACGGGAACGATACTGATGCCGCGCTCGCGTGCGCGCATGAACTGAATTGAGAAGCCAAGCCCGAAGAGCGCGGCGAAAAGCGTGTAAGCCTTTGTGTCCACGAGCGCCGCCAGCACACGGTCAAGAATGTAATCGACGCGGCTATAGGTCTCCGACGGCGGGCTGCCCTGATTCCAGAGCGCGAAGGCCAGCAGCACACCGAAGAGCGCAAACCCGCGCAGCACATCAAGCGCAACAATCCGCTCGCCGGGCCTCACAGGCTGAAGCAATGTCGTCGCGTTTCGTATGGGTAAATTATTATCAGGCATCTCTTGTCAACCTCGCGCACCTTTTATCTTTAAGTCCTTTTCTACTTTCTACAACTATAGGTGACGAGATACCGTAAAACGTGACACGAGCGAAGCGGTCATACACAAAGAGGGCGCGTCCGACGGCTGCGCCCTCTTGCTTTTACTAGCCAACACTGCATCGCTTCAAACGATACGCGCTCAGGGTTGCGTCGTGAGGTCTGCAATCTTGATGGCGGTGAGGCGGCGCGCCTTGGCATAGACGTAACTGCGGTCAGTGCCACCGTCCAGAACCCCGCAGTAGACGGTCACAGGGCCTGAGCCAGTTATGGTTTGCACCGTATGCATGGTCACAGGTAGCTGATCCATAGCACCGCCCGCGCCTTCAAGCCTGCCAAACCAGAGGGCTTCAGTTACCATCTGGCATTCTACTAAGCGCGTAGAACCGAAGAGACTCGCGGTGTTCTCAAACTGAATCGTCGCCGTAAGCATATAAGTGCCGGGGGGAAGGTTTAGCTCAAGGACATGCGACATCGCCGAGCCGCGCGGAGCCAGCTCAATGTTATTAAAAAAGGAAAAGGTAGTATATGCCTTCCCGGCAGCAGTGGCTTGCACACTCCCGTCTGGGAACTGGAACCCGCCGGTCGAGCTTCGTATCGTTCCGGCGACATCGAGCTTGGTTGCCGGATTGGCTGTCCCGACGCCAACGCGGTGGGACGAAGAATCAACGAACATCGTACTGGAGTCTACCATCAGCGAGCCGAAATTCGCCCCGTTGGCACCCACGGAGCTTCCATTCATCGAGCCGGTAGCCATGATGTTGCCTGTCACGTTCTGATTACCAACGAAGGTGTTGGCGCTGTTGCGCCTCGCAACATTGTTTGATACTCGATTGTCGTTGATAGTCCCGGTCGTCGCAGGGTCGTTGATAGCCGAGACGATGCTGCTGCCCGTCATGCCGCCGGAATTATTAGCTGTAGTCAGCACAGTGCCGTCAGGAAACACTATCCCGTTGCCAGCACCCCTGATCTTCACATTACCCGCCACATCCAGCTTCTCCGTCGGAGTGTCTATGCCCAAACCGAAACGTCCTGAGGCATCAATAATGGCTCTCGTCAACCATGAGCGAACCTCTCCCACGGGAGTAACAGGAGAAGTATCGAAGAGAAATCCCGAAGCTCCGAATCTAATCCTGCTCGCCGTGTAATTACCCGTCGCTTTCCCTTCCGAATCCGTATGGCTCAACAAAAACGGCCCGTTACTATTATCTCCACCGAAAGAG
>JACVRN010000178.1 GCA_014534425.1 Pyrinomonadaceae bacterium | reverse complement strand
CTCTTTCGGTGGAGATAATAGTAACGGGCCGTTTTTGTTGAGCCATACGGATTCGGAAGGGAAAGCGACGGGTAATTACACGGCGAGCAGGATTAGATTCGGAGCTTCGGGATTTCTCTTCGATACTTCTCCTGTTACTCCTGTCGGGCAGGTTAGAAGCTGGAGCACGCAGGCGATTATAGATTCGTCTGGACGTTTGGGAATTGGCACCATTACTCCGACGGCGAAGCTTGACGTAGTTGGTAATTTGAAGATTACCGGAGCGGGCAACGGGATAATCTTTGCCGACGGCACTATGCAGACGACGGCTAATAACGCTGGCAGCATGTCGGGCAGCAGCATCATAGCGGCCATCAATGACCCTGGGACAAGCGGGATTATCGCTGACAACCGTTTGCCTGCCAGCCTGGCACGCCTGAACGGGCAGAACGCCTGGACAGGCCAGAACACCTTCGTCAACGGCCTGTCGGCCAACGGGGTGGCGATCACGAACGTCGGCAACCCCGTCAGTGCCACCGACGCCACCAATAAGGCTTACGTGGATGCCACGACGGTCAGGTTCGTGCCCGGCGCGGAGCAGCTTTCGGTAGGCGATGCTAACGGCACCGCGCCCATGATTAACCTGCGCGGCGGCTCTACCTGTTGTAGTGGGCCGGGCGGCCACACGCCTGCATGGTTCAAGGTCTTTCAGAACGGAAGCTTCGTCGCCACGGGCAATCTCGGCATAGGCGTCTCACCGATGCAGGGCAAGGGCTACCGCACCTCCTGGGATTCTTACAAGGGAGCGTTCCGCTCCGGCTATGCAGACAACGAGTGGGATGACGCCAACGTGGGCTTCTTCTCATGGGCGGGCGGCAGCTATTCAACTGCAAGCGGTCTCTACGCGCTGGCCTTCGGCGATACGAACCAGGCCGAGAGCACGTCCAGCATAGTCTTCGGTAGCGGCAATCAGGTGAAGGGCGCTGCGGGCTTTGCGGCGGGCGCGGGCAATCGCGTGTGTGATACCTACGGCGTCGCGCTCGGCAACAACGCCAAGTCGGGCGGGCCTCTTATCAACGGCAAGTGTGACCCCGACAGCTTCAACATACGTGGACTGGCTGCGGTCGCCATAGGCTACAACGTGACGGCTGACCAGGATCACACGATGGCGCTCGGAAAGTTCGCCTCGAACAACGGCTTCACGGGCACGTTCATCTGGTCGGACGGCTCGGCCACGGCCTCAGCCGACACCTTCAGGAACACTGCTAACAACGAGTTCGCAGTCCGCGCTACCGGCGGCGTTCGCTTCCGCACTAATCTGGCAGGCACTACGGGTTGTAATCTTCCGGCTGGCTCCGGCGTCTTCAACTGCACGTCCAGCCGCACTACCAAAGAGAACTTCCTGCCTGTGAGAGGCGAAGACGTACTGACGACATTGCGTAATGTTCCCATCAGCAGTTGGAACTACATTTCCGAAGGCCAGAAGGTGCGTCACATAGGCCCCATGGCAGAGGACTTCTACCAGGCTTTCGGCCTGGGCACGGGCAACACTTCAATCGGCGTTCAGGACTTAGCCAGCGTGAGCCTCGCAGCCGTCAAGGCGCTCGACGAAAGAACGGTCGAGTTGCAGAAGAAGACGATTGAGCTTCAGCAGAAGACTGCGGAGGTCGAGCAACTACGCAACCGCGTGAGCGCTCTGGAAGAGAGACTGGCTAACATAGAGAAAGCCATGCAGAAGAGCCAGCCCGAGCAGGGTAAATAACGGGTAGAGAATGGAGAGAATAGTCATGAAGAGAAGATTTCTGTTTGGCCTTTTGCCGGTTCTGGCGGCGTACATGATGGTGGGTGTTATCGCTTTCGCAGGCTCTAATGCGACACAGCGCCGCGCGCTCCCGCTAGGGCGCTACGCCTGCGTGCGTGCGGACGACTCTTCGCCTCTGCCCGACCTGAAACTGTTGTCCAGGGACAAGTACGAGAACGCGGACAAGGGCGGCATATACGTTTACGAAGCCGGTTTGGGAAGGATAGAGTGGCTGACCGGCCCCATACCGAAACAGCGCGTGGGCTTCTACATTCCGAAGGGCGGCGATAATGCACAGTCCGACACCATAGTTATCCGCGACAGGAAGGATGTGGATGAAGGCGTCGAGCGGGATTTATGGAGATGTAACCTGGCTCAGTAAGCTTTGCGCTACATTAAAGAGAGCCGCCGCGTTGGGCACACGTCAACGCGGCGGCTTTTTTGTGCTTAGTGTTATCACGCGCTGCGTGTCTTTACAAATTTGAGTTGAATGCCTCATGCTCGGAGCCGTAGGGCCAGAGAAAGTATAGGAGCGGGGCTATTCCAATCATGAGCGAAAAGGACGAAGCGAAGCAGCAGGCATTCTTCTTTGCCGACAGCGAAACTATAGGGTGGCGTCCCTCGACGATGGCCGCAGGCGTAGAGGTCAAAGACCTGGGCGCTTCTGACGGACGCTCTATGCAACTCGTGCGTTTTCCTCCGGGCACTGTCTTTCCGGTTCATAAACACGCGGGGCCTGAGTTCGTCTACGTGCTTGAGGGAGAGTTGATTCAGAACGGCCAGCCGTTGAAGCGCGGGTGGTTGAGCGTCTCTTCCGCCGGAACGGTTGATACGGACGTGAAGAGCGAGACGGGCTGCGTGTTTCTTATAATCTACAGCGAGTAATATGCCCGATTGGTTTTATAGAACAGTATCGCGGCCCATACTGTTTCGTCTGCCCGCGCGTGCGGCGCGAGACTTTGCCTTAGGATTTATGGGGCGACTTGCGCGCCTGCCGCTAGGCTCCAGGGTCATAGATTTTCTGGGCCACATGCGCGCAGACGAACGCTTGCGCCAATCATTGCTGGGAATTGATTTTCCAACCTCCGTTGGCTTAGGCCCCTGGCTAGACACAAACGCACGCGCTCTTCCGGCGCTTGCGCGCTTCGGCTTCGGCTTTCTTGAGGTCGGCCCCGTAACGGTTGAAGGCAGCCGTGCAGGCCGCACGGTCGAGCGTCTCTATGAAAGACAGGCTCTCTGGTTTGATAACCCGCCCGACAGTCTTTCCCTCAAAGACGCAGCAAAGCGATTAGCCGAAGCCTCGCGCATGGGCCTTCCCTTGATTGCGAGGCTAGGGATAACGAACGATTCATCTCCGCAACAGGCCGACGACGAGAGCCTTCGTTTGATTCAGGAGTTAGCGCCGCACGCTCAAGCCTTCTCACTCTCTACTCTCGGAACAGCGCTTGATGAAAACTGGCGGCTTGAGCAATGGCGGGCGCACATACGCGCTCTGGTCGAAGCGTCGGAGAGAGCCGCAACGCCTAGACCGTTGCTCCTGTGTGTGACGGCGGACGTTGACATGGCATCTGTTTCTCCATTCATCGAAGCCGCGCTTGAGGCAGGCGTAAGCGGGTTGATTGTAGATGGCAGCGTGAAGGCCCAGAGCGGCGGGCTATTGGTGGGGCTTCCTGCAAGAGAAGCTGCTCTTGAGCAGGTTCGAAGTTTGCGCGAGCGTTTGGGCAGCGCTGCTTTCATCATAGCCTCCGGCGGCATACACGAGCCTGAAGACGCGCTGCGTCTTAAAGCCGCAGGCGCAAGTCTGGTGCAGGTCGATAGCGGCCTTGTTTACACCGGGCCTGCGCTCCCCAAACGCATCAACGATGCTTTTCTCTTTGAAGCTACGCGTAATGCTTCAAGGTCAGAAAGGCACGAGCGCGTGCCTGAGTTGACGTGGTTCTGGACTACTTTGATGGGCGCAGGCATGCTCTTCGGAAGTCTGCTGGCGCTCGTCATAGCCGCCACGAAGGTCGTGCTTCCTTATGACGAGGCGTTTGTGGGAATGACGCGCGAGGCGTTGTCTGCCGTGAATCCAAGGCTGCTGGCCTTCATGGCGCACGACCGCATAAGCCTGGCCGGAACTATGGTCGCAATCGGCGCGATGTACGTAGGGCTGTCCGTGTTCGGCATAAGGCGCGGCCTACACTGGGCGCGTCAGGCCGTCTTCGTCTCTGCCTTCACGGGGTTTTTGAGCTTCTTCCTCTTTCTGGGCTTCGGCTACCTGGATACCTTTCACGCCTTCGTCACGGGCGCGCTGCTTCAGTTGTTGCTGCTGGGAGTACACGCGCGGCTAGGCCTTTATATTCCTGGCGAGCAAGCAGACCTGCGCGGCGATAGAGCCTGGCGTTTGAGTCTCTGGGGACAATTCCTGCTGGTCATTCATGGCTTCGCGCTGCTGGCTGCGGGCGCGGCCATCTCAACCGTAGGCGTCACGCAAGTCTTCGTGCACGAAGACCTGGAGTTTATGCGTACGACTGCGGACGCGCTCCGCATAGCTAATCCTAGACTGGTGCCGCTCATTGCTCATGACCGCGCGACCTTCGGAGGGATGCTGCTCTCTAGCGGCTGGGTCTTTCTGCTGCCCGCGCTCTGGGGATTTCGCAGGGGCCACAGGTGGCTCTGGTGTACGCTGCTGATTGCCGGACTCGCTGCCTACTCTGCGGCCATAGGCGTGCATTACGCGGTCGGCTACATGAGCCTCATGCACCTGCTCCCGGCCCTCGGCGGCCTGACACTCTTTCTACTGGGATTAGGATTGTCCTATTCGTTCCTCTGGCAAAGACGGAATTAAACAGGATGGACAGGATGAAAGAGATTGATTCATTGATTCATCGGTTCATTTCTTCATTGATTCAATGAAGAAATGAATCAATCTCTTCTTATTTACTGCTGAGCAGGCGTTGAATCAGTTCGTGGAGGCGGTCGAAGTTAATGGGCTTGGTGAGATAGCCGTCGAAGCCCGCGTCGGCTGCGGCTCGGCGGAAGCCGCCCGTGTCGTAGGCCGTGAGCGCTATGACGGGGATGTTGCTCATGGTCGCGTCCGCTCGCAGCTTTCTGGTCGCTTCCAGACCGTCTACGCCGGGCATGGCTATGTCCATCAGTATGATGTCGGGTTTCGTCAGCGCGGCCACGCGCACGGCCTTCTCGCCATCCGAGGCTGTCACCACACGATAGCCCTGCTGCTGCAAATCCAGACTGACCAGAACCAGGTTGTCAACCACGTCGTCGACAATCAGGATTAAGTAGCCGTCCTGAGGAGCGCTGTCGTTGCTTGCGCCCGGCTCGCCCGGAAGAGGCGAGAGCCTTGTGGTCGTCAGGGACTTCGGCACCTCGTTCGTGTCTGGAGAATCTTCCTTCATCCCATAATTCTAAGTTAAGTCTGCCGCCCGCACAAAGAAGCAGCGCGCGACTTCAGGGGAAAGATTCTGCCATCTCTTTAACCGCGAAGCGCGTTGAGGAGCTTGTCGTGTATGCCGCCGAAGCCGCCGTTGGACATGATGGCGACGACATCGCCCGCGCGTAGCTCCGGCTGAAGGTGGCGCACAATCTCGTCCGCGCCTTCTATTCTCAGGGCGGGTTTCCCTTGCGCGGCTATGTCCGTCATGAGCTTGTCCGTGTCCAGCACGCGCCCTTTTTCCGTGGCCTTCTGGCTATCGAAGACGCTGGCGATGATGACGTAGTCTGCGTCCGTGAAGGCCCGCGCGTAATCGTCCTGAAAGACAGCGAGGCGGGAAGACCAGGATCGCGGCTCGAAGACAGCCACCAGCCGTCTCTCTTTATATTTTGTGCGGAGCGCCTGAAGTGTTTCGCGCACGGCTGTAGGATGATGCGCGAAATCATCAATCACGGTCACGCCGCGCTCTTCGCCCCTGACCTGCATGCGCCGCCGCACGCTCTTGAAAGTTTTAAGCGCCTCGTTGATTTTTTCGCGCTCTATGCCCCAGGCGTCTGCGGCTATGATGACGGCCAGCACGTTTCTGATATTGAAATCGCCTATCAGCGTAGTCTGAAACTCGCCCCACTCTTTGCCTTCACGAAAGACGCGGAAGGCGGCAAGCTCTTTTGAGTAATCTATGTCGCGCGCCTGCCACATTGCATCTTCACAGGTGCCGAAGGTTTCGAGACGCGTGAAGAGCTTCGCGCCCATCTCGCTGACAACTTCGCGCGCATGCGGGCTGTCCCAGCCGGCTATCAAGCGACCGTTGCCGGGCACTAGATTCATCAGCCGACGGAAAGCAGTCTTGACCGCATTCAAATCGGCGTAGATGTCCGCGTGGTCAAACTCTATGTTGTTGACGATTGCCACTTCCGGCAGGTAGTGCATAAACTTCGGCCCCTTGTCGAAGTAGGCCGTGTCGTATTCGTCGCCTTCGATGATGAAGTAGGGGCTATCCG
>JACVRN010000073.1 GCA_014534425.1 Pyrinomonadaceae bacterium | reverse complement strand
GCGTGGCCTCTGTAGAAGTCGGTCGCGTCAATCGCGTCGTAGAGCAGTTGCGCTTTCTTCTCATTCTCGCGCCCCATCCCCTCAAGCCCGCCGATTCCTTTGAGCCATTTTGTGACGAGCATGATGATGTATATGCCGAAGGTGTTCGGCGTATTGTAGAGCGACTTGTTCTCTGTGTGCGTGCGGTAATCCAGCATCGTAGCCAGATTATCGGGGATATGCTGAAGCAGATCGTCTCTGATGATGACGAGGGTGACGCCGCTCGGCCCCATGTTCTTCTGCGCGCCCGCGTAGATGAGCGCGTATTTCTCGACCGGAATCGGGTGCGACATAATATCGGAGGAAGCGTCGGCTACGAGCGGGACGTTGCCCACCTCAGGCTCGCGCTTCCACTCCACGCCCTCAATCGTCTCGTTCGTGGTGATGTGAACGTACGCGGCGTTAGGGTCAAAGTTAATTTCATCGTCGCCGGGGACGCGCGTGAAGCCGCCGTCGGCCATCGTCGCGGCAACGTTCGCTGTGCCGACCTTCTTAGCTTCTTTGAGAGCCTTCTTGCCCCAGCTTCCCGTCAGGACATAATCGGCGCTCCCGCCCTGCGGCAGAAGGTTCATAGGAATCATGGAGAATTGCAGGCTCGCGCCGCCCTGCAAGAACAGCACATGATAATTCTCAGGCACGCCCATCAATTCGCGCACGCCCGCCTCGGCCTTACCGATTATCTCGTCGAAAGCCTTAGACCTGTGGCTAATCTCCATCACGGACATGCCTACGCCCGGCAACGCCACCAAATCTCTCTGCGCCTCTTCCAACACAGGCAAAGGCAGCACGGCTGGCCCCGCGCTGAAGTTAAAGATTCTTTCCGTCATCATTCCTCCATAAGCAGGTTCTTCTCACTTGTCACTGTCTTTCTGGTATCTGGGGCGAAGGGCTGAGCCTACGACGCGCGCGATGAGGCGGCGCGGAACCAGCCGCTCGCTTTCGGTCAGCAGGTAATTCGACCAGCCCGAAATGATATGACTCTTGCCCCGTTTTAATCCGCGCAAGGCTGTCTCGACCACTTCGTCCGGCGTCTGCGATGTACGCATAGGCGGCTTGTCTATGTGGCCCGCCTCGAAAAAGTTTGTCTCCGTCACGCCCGGACACAGCGCCATCACCAGCACACCAAACGGTCGGTTCTCTTCCCACAAGCCTATCGAGAA
The DNA here is from genome assembly GCA_014534425.1 of Pyrinomonadaceae bacterium. Lineage (GTDB taxonomy): Bacteria > Acidobacteriota > Blastocatellia > Pyrinomonadales > Pyrinomonadaceae > JACVRN01. The sequence goes on along the minus strand of JACVRN010000073.1, from coordinate 22,473 downwards.
AGAGAGCACGAAGGCTTTGGTGGCGGCGTAAGTCGTCATAAAAGGCACTGGCTGAAAGCCTGCGGTCGAAGCCACGTTGATGATAGCGCCGCGCCGCCGCTCGCGCATAGGCGGCAAGAAACGATAGGTCAAATCAACCAGCGCCTTGATGTTCAAATCAATCATCTTCAACTCTGTCTCTAAATCGAGCTTCACGAAATCGCCCATAGAGCCGAAGCCAGCGTTGTTGATTAAAGTCTCGACCTCAAGCCCGCGCTTCGCGCTCTCTTCAAAGAGCCGCGCGCCCGCGCCCTCTGTGGTCAAATCCATAGCCACGTACTGAGCCTGCACGCCATGTTCCCGGCCCAACTCATTACAGATGGTCGCAAGCCGCTCTTCCGAGCGCGCCACGAGCAGAACGTTCTCGCCCTGCGCCGCGAGCCTTCGCGCGAACGTTTCGCCTATCCCGCTCGAAGAGCCTGTGATGAGCGTGGTTTTCATGTTTACAGAATCCGCAGTTTACCGGACGGCGCGAAGCGGAAGAGAATCTACGTTAACTTTTCGCTCCACCGTCACGTCCCCAAAGGGGCAACCTCTGCCTATGCTTATCTTCCCCTGCGCGCAAACTACGTCGTTGGCTTGAAGAGCAAACTCGTTTCCGCGCGAGGCCACATCTTTGCGGCTGAGCGTAATCGTCTCTCTTCTTTCATCGCTTCCCTGTCGTCGAACGAAGATTTTATCCGCGCCCGGCAAAAGCCCGCCCGCAATCGCAATCGCCTGCCGCAATGTCAGAGCTTCCATGAGCTTTATGGCCTGCGGAACTTTCACGTCTCCGGCTATGTAGACTATTCCGGCTTCTTCCACGTAAACCAGATCACCAGCCTCCACGTAAGGGTTGGCCCTTTCATCGGAGCGCGCGAGGTCGGCTATCAAGTAAGCTTCAAAGCCGCCCTGCTGCTTAAACCAATCGTCCGTCAAAATCTCGCCCGAAGCCTGCACGGAGCGATAGATTCTAATAGCCTTGCCCGCGCGCTCAGTCATCCCGCCGGAACGTGCGATTAATTCATTGAGACGAAGCGGACGCCGCACTTCATAACGCGCCGGAAGCTGCACAGCGCCCACGACTATCACAGGCGAAGGCGGTTTCTGCTCCTGTCCATGCACTGTGCTGCACAACAACAAAAGTAGAGCAGTTATAACTATCAGGTAGATGCTCCTGCTTTTCATAGCTCGCGGCCTCATCATCAAATCAGCTTTTAATCTCCAGCAGGCTCAACTCTATGATGTCTGGATTCTCAAGGCTCAATCGTTCGAGGGTCTCGCTTGGCGGCGCTTTGTCCAGGTTGATGCGAGCGACGGCTGCCTGCGCGCCTTCAAAGACTATGTTCTCCATCTCCTGCACGTTGATTTCCGCAGAGCGAATCGCGTCCAGCACATGCGCCAGCACGCCCGGACGGTCACGATGCCGCACCACCAGCATGTGCGTCGCAGGAGTTCTGGCCGCAAGGTTGACTACGTTTGGCACCTTGCCTGTGTCTTTGAAGGTCTGCACGATGCGAACAGTCTCGGCGGCTATGGCCTCTTGCGCCTGGTCTGTAGAAGCGCCTACGTGATGCGTGCCATACAGATTCGCTTCCCGCGCAATCTCGTCCGTGAACTCGCCCGTCGAGGACGTAGGCTCGTTGGCATAAACATCAAGCCCTGCGCGAATCCCGCGAGTGTGAATGGCGTGGACTAACGCCGATTGGTCAACCACCTCGCCGCGCGAAGTGTTGATGAAGTAAGCGCCCTCGCGCATGTTATTGAAGAAGTCCGCGCCTATGACCGCTCGCGTTTCGGGTTTCAAGGCTAGATGGAGGCTCACGATATCCGCAGACTGCGCCACGTCAAGCGGAGATTCCTTGTACTCTATGCCCAACTCTTCGGCGCGTTGCGGGGTCAGGCTTCGGCTCCAGGCGACGACCGCCATGCCGAAGGCTGCTGCGCGCGGAATCATCTCCTGGCCTATGCGCCCCAGACCTATGAGTCCGAGCGTGCGACCGTAGAGGCCGCGCGCCTTGGAAAACTCCTTCTTGTTCCATTCGCCGCGACGAAGGCTGATGACGTTATCCGCTATCCGACGGTCGAGCGCCAGTATGAGAGCGAAGGCAAGCTCGGCGACGGCTATGGAATTTTTTCCAGGACAATTAGAGACGTATATGCCGCGCGCGCTGGCCTCCGCCACATCAATCGTGTTGTAGCCCGCGCCCGCGCGCACAACCAACTTGAGCGCGCCCGCGTCCAGCATCGCTTCAGTCACTTTCGTAGAGCGCACGACCAGCACGTCCGGCCTCTCACGTTCTATGGCCTGAACGAGCGCCTCGTCTTTCAAGTCCGGTTGATAGCTCACCTCGCAGCCTATGGCGCGCAAGCCGTCCTGGCCCGATTGTTCAAACTTATCAGCAACAAGAACCTTCATCTCATTTTCCAAGCTTCGCTTGCCGGTAGAAGTAATCGCCCGGCTGAAAACTGAAAACTCATATCGTATGAATCAGCAGCGCGTCTCTGAGCTTTGGCTCGAACCAAGTGGACTTAGGGGGCATGATGCCGCCTGCGTCCGAGACGCGGAGCAGGTCGTCCACTGTCGTCGGGTATAGCGAGAATGCGACCGCCGCGCGTCCGTCATTAACCAGCTTCTCTAATTCTTCGGTGCCGCGAATGCCGCCTACGAAATCAATGCGCTTGTCCGTGCGTATGTCCTTGATGCCCAGGATTGGGTCTAGCAGGTTGTCTTGAAGCACGCTCACGTCCAAGGCCGCAATCGGGTCATCCGGCGGCGCGCCCTGCAAGGTCAATCCGTACCAGCGCCCCTTCAGGTACATGCTCCAGTTGCCGGGCGAAGCGGGTCTTGCTTTGGCCTTCTCCGTCACGTTGAATCTCTCTTTGACGCGCGCCAGAAAATCTTCTTCCGAGAGATCGTTCAAATCTTTCACGATGCGATTGTAGGGAAGAATCTGCAACTGGTCTGAAGGGAAAAGCACTGCCAGAAAGAAGTTGTACTCTTCGTCGCCGTCGTGCGCGGGGTTCTGCGCTTTCAACTCTGCGCGGGCGCGCGAGGCGGAGGCCGCGCGGTGATGCCCGTCCGCTATGTAAAGAAAGGGCACGTCGCGGAAAGCCTGCACGAAGCGCACCGCATCGGGCACGCGCCAGATGGTATGCTCGACTCCGTCCGGCGCTGTGAAATTAAAGATGGCGTCGGCCATGGTGGTCTCCATGACCATCGTGTCGACGTTGCGGCTCGGGCGATAGGTTAAGAAAACCGGCCCGGTCTGTGCGCGCAGGGTCAGGATGTGACGTGTGCGGTCGTCCTCTTTATCGCGGCGCGTGCGCTCGTGCTTGCGTATGATGTCCCGGTCGTACTCGTCCACGGAACAGCAAGCGACGACACCTATCTGCTCGTGCTCTCCCATAATCAAGCGGTATAGATAGATGCTCGGCGCGCTCTCTTCTTCGAGCGTGCCCTCGTCTATCATGCGACGGAAATTTTCCGCAGCTTTCTGATAGACCTCGTCGGCGTAAATGTTTGTGCCTTCGGGCAGGTCAATCTCGGGGCGCGAAACGTGCAAGAAGCTCAAGGGATTTCCGGCGGCAAGCGCGCGTGCCTCTTCAGTATTGACCACATCGTAGGGAACGCTCGCCACAGCTTCGGCTTTATCCGTGGGCGGGCGCAGGGCGCGAAAAGGACGAATGACGGCCACTCTTCTTCTCCTTCAATTGAATGCTTTAGGAGTGTAAGACTAACCGCTCGTGTAGGCGTTTGCCAAGTCGGCAGGAGGCAGGAAAAGAGAGAAATTAACAGGGATGGACAGGATAGAGAGGATAAAGAAAGAATAATTTCTTCTTCTTTTATCCGGCTTATCCTATCTATCCCTGTTTGAATCTTACTTAATACTTTACTCTCACGCGGTAGGTGAGTTTGGTTTCGCCGTCCTTTTCTACGGGGACTTTGAACTGCGCGGCGAAGGCGGCAGTCTTCTCAGCCTTGTAGTTGGATGAAAGCATCTCCCAGTCGCCGCCAATCGGCTCGTTGACGATAACCGTCACGGGGCCTTGCTTGTGATTGCGAATCTTTATCTCGTAGGCATACTCGTAGACGTTCGTCGCAATCACTTTGTAATCAGTCTGCTTTCTTTCGGCAACAACGTCGAAGGCGTCGCCCACCTTGACGCGCACGTCTTCGTCCTTGGGCGTGTGGTCTATGCGGTCTTCGCCTATGAACTGTTGGTTACCGCGCTCGTCCTGCTTGTAGAGCCGAACGGTTCCGGCGGGCAGAGGCATGCCTAACCGGTTGCGCTCCGCATTGCGAAACTGCATGTAGACACCAACCTTCTCTTTAATGGGCGCGCCCGGACTGTTGTAGTTGCGGTAGTAATAGCTCTGGCCGTTGATGACGTACTCTTTCGTCACCTCAAAGCCGGAAGATTCTAGAAGCGAGACCTGTTTGGTCTCCTGCTCACGTATGGAGGTCGGGCGCTGCAAGGTATAAAGGTGATACTCGAAGAAAGCCTGCTCCTGAAACTGCCCGTCCTTGCTGATAGCCGCGACTTCATTCATAGCGCGGCGACCCGCGAGTTCAGATTCATCTTCCCTCACTCGATTAACGTCGCCCGCCACGAGCTGCAGTTGCGCGTTCTCGAAACCTATGCCGCTCTGGTTCTGTAACGTGACCCAGCCCTGCAAGTCTCCGCGAGTGTCATCATTGTTGACGACAAGCACGTAATCGGCACGCCAGTTCATCCCGTTCGTCAGATAGCTTGCCTCGACCGTCTGCTGCCCCGTGCGATTGTTCTCCACGTCCCAGACGAGCGTCGGCGTCGCCACCAGATTCTTTGGCACGTCCGGGAAACGCATCTCTGCTATGTTCGTAGGGTTGATGACTATCTGGTTGTTAAGCTTCCAGACCTGTCCCTGATTGTTGGAAAGCAGCACGGCCTTGACCGGCTCAAGAATCTCCGTGTTGTTCTGGTAACGCCTCAAGACGAGCGTTATCTCGCGCCCCACGTACTTGTCCAGAAGCTTTCCGGGGTTCAACAGGTCGTACTGGTAGTTCTGCTCCAGGATGCTCAGCGCGTTACCTGCGGTCAGCGAGCGCAGGTGAACCGTCTCCGGTCTTATCTGCGCGGACACATCGGCAAAGCTCAGGTTTATGCGACCGCTCGGCAAAGTCAGAGCGCGGGTTTCGCGCACCAGTCCTATGTTGGAGTTATAGACGGTGATGTTAATCGAACGCCTGTCCTCAGCCGTGGTGGTCAAAGACGACTGCGCCTCGGTTGCGGAGAAGAATAGAAAGAGTAGAACAAGGGAGCATAAAGAAGAGACAAAGCGTGCCATAAAGTTTCCAAACGACCTCCAGAAAAATTTCTCGCCCGAAGAGGCGTAGAGCAAAAGCGCGCTTGTAGTTTTTCGCGCACTACGTTTTGAACGTCGCATAGCGGTATCACTTGCGCCGGAAATATTTGATTGCCTGAATGACACGCCGCGCCTTCACCTTATATACTCAGTCAAAACATGCCGAAGGAGAAACTATCGATGAGCAGTTTGGCTAGCCGCCAGTGTGTGCCGTGTCGAGGCGGGATGCCGCCCATGCGCGGGGATGAGATAAAAGAGTTTCTGAATGAATTGAACGGATGGGAAGTCGTAGAAGAGCATCACCTCAAAAAAGATTTCAAGTTCACTGATTTTCGTGAGGCGCTTTCGTTCGTCAACCGTGTAGGAGAATTGGCAGAAGCCGAGGGGCATCACCCGGACATCTCTTTCGGTTGGGGCTACGCAGGGATTAAGATTTGGACGCACAAGATTGACGGCCTCTCGGAGAGCGATTTTATTCTGGCCGCAAAGATTGACGCGATGTAAAAGGAACGGCTCATGCTTTTTTAATCGCGTGAATGATAAGGGTGTTGCCGCCCAGCAGGACTTCGTCCGATTGCAACTCTTTTGTCCAGCGCTCGCGCCGCTTGCGCTCGGGCATCAAACGTCCAAGCAGTCGTATGAGCGCGACTACGGGCCAATAGACCCATAGATTCTTTTTAGGCTTATCGCGCATCACGCGCACGACCTCGAAGCCGTACTTCTCCAGCGTGTAGCGAAGCTCGGAATATGAGACGGGGTTGACGTGTAGCGCGACCTCTTCCATCCCGCCGTAATCTCGGCGCAACGCTTCCAGATGCTCGCTTGAGAGTGGCTTGAAGTGCGAAGTGTAGCCGTAGAAGAGCCACTTCAAACGCTCTTCTATGTTGAGAATGTTCGGCGTGGAGACAATCAGTTGCCCGCCCGCGCGAAGGATGCGCGCAAACTCTCGCACGGCCTGCTGCGGATTCTCTATGTGCTCTATGCCCTCTACACAGGTGACGTAATCGAACTCGGCGTCCGCGTAAGGAAGCTCTTTGTTTAAATCTCCGCGACGAATCTCAACGTCCGCGAGCCGGAATATCTCAGTGTAAAGATCGCAGCAGCGCACACTGAAGCCCAGGGCCTTGAGACGCGAGGCCAGAGCGCCTTCGCCCGCCGGAACGTCCAGCAGGCTCCCGCGCGGAAACTCCCTCAGAATCTCCGCCACGCGCTCGTGTATGGCTTCGTGGGCCATAGCCACGGGCGCACGCTCTTCATCTCTCACAAAGGCTCGTTCGGCCTGTCCGTTCAGTTGAGCTTCCTGCTTCATCAATCTCTAAAATATCACTTAGAGTCCAGAACTTCCCTGTACAGGGCTTCGGTTTCCGCAACCATTCGCTCAAGGCTGAAGTGCCTGCGCGCCCGCTCAAGGCCACGCTCTCCCATACGCCTGCGCTCCTCTTCGTTTGTGAGCAGAGAGTAAATGGCTTCCGCTAAAGCCTGCGTGTCTCCGATGGCGACGAGCTTTCCCGTCGCGCCGTCTTCAACAATCTCACGCGCGCCGCCCGTGGTGGTCGCAACAACGGGCAGGCCGACCGCCATCGCTTCGACCATCACAAGGCCGAAAGGCTCTACGCGCGAGGATGAAACGAAGATGTCCAGGGCCGGAAGAAGCGAGGCCACGTCTTCCAGCCAGCCCGTAAAATGTACGCGAGTTTGAAGCTCAAGCTCTGCGGTCAGGCGTTCAAGGTGCGAGCGGTATTCCTTGCGCGGGCTTTGGTCTTCGCCTGCGATGACGAAGTCAACGTCCGTGAACCTTCGCATGACCAGTTGCGCTGCGCGTATGAAATCTTCCTGACCTTTGTGCTCGCGCAACTCGCCCGCAGTGCCCACGACCAGCCGCCCCTTTATTCCTGAGAGACGGCGGAAGCGCTGAGTGTCAAAGCTTCGGGCGCGTCTTTCAAAGCGCTCAACGTCAATGCCATTCGGGATGCGACGAATCTTCTCAGCCGGAAATATTTTTTGAGCCAGCAGCGAGCGCTCTACGGCTTCGGAGACAGCCACGACGCGCGCTACGCCCGAGAGCGTCCAGCGATGAAGGCTCTTGAGCGGTCGTTCAAGGTGCCTGGTCAGAACGAGGGCCGCCTCGCTTCTACGAGCGGCGAGCGCCGCCAGCAGATAGTCGCGCGCAACGTGCGCGTGGATAATCTCTATCCGTCTCTCACGCACGCGCCGCGCAAGCTCTATCGCGCTCTGCACGTCTAGCGCGTTTCTGAGCGGCAACTCGAAAACATTTTCGGGCGGCACGCGCTTTAACTCTTCTACGAGCGGCGAGCCTGAAGGAGCGGCGGCAAAGACTTCGTGGCCGCGCCTGGACAGGGCGTTCGCAAGGTCGGCAGTGTGCCTTTCCCCGCCGCCCATGGTGCGCGCCGAATTGATGTGCAGGATTCTCATAAAGATTGATTCATCAATTCATAGAATCGATGAGTCAATTTCTTCCGAGCATAGAGTCTTCGTAATGTTTGAGTAAGCCCGCAGGGTCTTCGTAGATTTCCAGCATGCCTGCGGCGCGCAACTCTCGTTCGGGAAAGCCGCCGCAGAGGACTCCTATTCTGTTTCGAACACGAGCGCGGCCAGCCGCTTCCGCATCGTAGGGCGTATCGCCTATGACGACGGCGCGCCGAGGCTCCTTCAATTTAAGTGCTTCCAATGCGGCTTCGAAGATGTCCGGGTGCGGCTTGGATTTGTCTGCGTCGTCTGCCGAAGTTTCTTCTTCTACAAGGTCTTCAATCTTAGCGATTCTCTTGTAGGCGGAAAGCTCGTCTCCCTTGGCGGAAGAAGCCAGCGCTATGCGCTTGTCGTCCGCTTTGATTCTCTCAAACAACTCGCGCACCTTTGGGAAGGCGCGAACGCGCGGAAGAAAATCGCGCTTGTAGAGCTTGCCTCGATATTCTTCCATCTCTTCCCCGAAGCGCTCAAGCTCTTCTGTGGAAAAGAAGACGGGCATCAGTTGGTCGCCGCCCTTTCCTATCTGGTGCCGCACCTGCTCAAAGGGAATGTCTTTGCCGAAATGCTTGAACGCCTCTTTCCAGGCTTGCGCGTGCAGGTCAACCGAATCCACAAGCGTTCCGTCAATATCGAAAATGACTGCCTCTATCACAAAATCTCCTACGGACTCTTCGGCTGGTATAAAGCTCGCCCCACTCTGCCACAAAGGAAAGGAAAAAGTAAAAAGGCAGGCGAACGATTATCCCTTCAGGTTGTTTTGCTTTGATACGTGAGCGCGTGGCTTTTGCCTTCCGCGTTGACACAAAAGAGTGACATTGCAAGCACAGCTATCTCAACATTATCCGCGAAAATCACGTCAGGCTTCGGGCGTCGGATTCAAGCAAGGCACAAGGCTTGCTCTCTACAGGAGCGTAGTGTTTTTGTGTCTCCTCGCAAGTATTCTCAAGATTCTATCGAAGGAGCAAAACTGTTATGGCAGATGCAAGATTGGTGACTGGACTCTTTAAGACGCGCGTGGCGGCTGAAGCAGCCGTCGACGCCATCATCAAACGCGGCTACACGCGCGACGACATCAGCGTGCTCATGTCGGATGCGACCAAGAACAAGGAGTTCGCGGTCGAGACCCGAACGCACATGGCCGACGGCGCAGGCATAGGCGGCGCTGTGGGCGGAGCCGTCGGCGCAGTCCTGGCCGCAATCGTCGCGGTCGGAACTTCCATAGTCCTTCCGGGCATAGGCCTAGTCATCGCCGGGCCAATCGCCGCAGCGCTGGCGGGCGCAGGCGCGGGCGGCGCAACCGGCGGCCTCATAGGCGCTCTGATAGGCGCTGGCATTCCAGAGCACAGAGCCAAGGTCTACGAGGCTGGCCTGCGCGAGGGCGGCATACTCTTAGGCGTAGAGGCCAAATCGGCGGATGACGCGGACAAACTGGAAGAGCTTCTGGAAGACCTCGGCGCGCAATACGTCCGTCAGGAGTAAAGAACAGTTTTCAGTAATCAGTTTTCAGTTTTCAGTAAAAGCAAGTCGTGTCTTTTCTGAAAACTGAAAACTGTTCTTTCAAGGGGTTGTAGTTATGCAAACTGTAGAGAAGGCGATAGAGATTGATGCGCCGATTGAGCGCGTGTTTGATCTCTTCAGCGATTTCGAGAACTTTCCACGCTGGATGCGACACATAGGGACGTTCATTATTCGGGCCGTCGCTACACGCGATGGACTGCGGACGCGCCGCTCGGCACCAGCGTCGAGTGGGAGGCCGAGACCACAGCCTTCGACCCGCCTTATCTCATAGCGTGGCGCAGCGTGCGCGGCGACGTGGACACCGAAGGCGAAGTCTCTTTCAGAGAGACTCGTCGCGGGACGACCATGATGCACGTCGTACTCGGTTACAACCCGCCCGCCGGACGACTGGGCGCGCTCGTCGCAAGCCTCTTCGGCAGTGACCCGGAGCAACAGTTGGAAGAAGACCTTGAGCGCTTCGCACGCGTGGCCGAGCAAGGAAGAAGAAGAAGACGCGCGCGGCGAAGAGACGAGCGCTACAGGACTGGGCCGCCCAGGCGCGAGCGCCAAGCTTACGAACGGCGCGATGATAGATTAAGGGACGAGCGTCGTCTTGATTTTGACGAGGACTGGGATGAAAGGCTTGGCCGACCTCCTATGCGTGACAGGGAAGACGCAAGCGGCGAGAGGTGGCGTCATGCCATGACGCCGCGCGAGCGTGAACGCGAGCGGCGCGAGCGTAAACCGGATTTCGATTATTCGAGAGAGACGCTTCGTCGCGGCGTGGATAGATTAATGGACGAGCCGCCCAGCCGCCGCTACAGGCGTTGGGACTGAAGAGTCTTCAAATAAAGCTCAAGGGATGACGGAAAGCTTACAAACTCTCCGTCATCCCTTGAGCTTTTCCTATTTTCAAATTGTTACTTGCGAATCGCGTCGCCGACATCCTTTATGGCATCGCCGACCTTGCGCTTCACTTCGCCGTAGCCTTCTTGCAGTTTGCCGCCAGCGCGGTCTGCGCCGCCTTCCGCTTCCATCTCCCTATCATCTATCGCGCGGCCCACGTTCTCTTTGACCGCGCCCTTGGCTTGATCGAATTTGCCTTCCATCTCATCTTTGTTGGGTAGTCCCATAACTCTTAAATCCTCCTATCGAAGCTGCCGTAAATTGCATGACGCCTTGCACGCGCCCCTGTCATGTAAGCTTTGGCAAGCAATATGCCAGCGCGCAATCCTGCTGCGGCCATCGAGAGGTAAAAGCTTTGATGAAAGAGGTTAAGAAAAGCGCGGGCGGATTGAAGCGTGAATGACCTTGTAAGCCTGGGCCGCGCGTTTCGCGTACATTTGGAAGAAGCGTGTGCGTCATCTTCGGACAAGCAGCTAAAACTTATACTTCAACGCTTTCGCGTGCGCTCAGCAGTTCAACGGCGCGCTCAAGAATCTCTTTGACGGCATAAGGTTTTTTGAAGACGGCGTCGATTCGTCCCTGCTCGTAATCCGCAGGTGTTATCATCTCAATCCAGCCCGTAGCCAGTATCACAAGCAACTCTGGCCGGTTCATCTTTATCCATCGTGCAACTTGAAGACCGGAGACTTCCGGCAAGCCTATGTCGGAGATGACAAGGTCGAACTCTTCTTCCTCAAGTCGCTTGAGCGCGACCGCTCCGTCCGAAGCCTGCACGACCATGTGCCCTGCGGCCTCGAAAGTGTCGCACAAGAGAGCACGCACGCGCTCTTCATCTTCGACAACCAGTATGCGCGCTGGCTCTATCTGAAGCGCAATTAGTCGAGCGCTGTTCTGCTTGGCACGCCTTGCATCTTCATAGACGGGCAGGCGAACTTCAAAGCGCGTGCCTTCGCCCGGAAAGCTGACGACCATTATCTGCCCGTTGTGGCGCGCGACGATGCCGTGCGAAGCGGAAAGCCCCAGGCCGGTGCCGCGCTCGCCCTTCGTCGTATAGAAAGGCTCGAAGATTCGCTCTACGACTTCCGGCGACATGCCGCTTCCGGTGTCCGCGACCCAGAAGCACGCCGAGTCAATCTCCGCGCGCGTGCCCGTCTCAATCGTCCCGCCTTCGGGCATTGCATCCACTGCGTTGAAGATCATGTTAAGCACGACTTCGCGCAACTCTGCCGCGTCGCCGTAGACGTAGACAGGCCCCTGATTGACCACCTGCACCTCTATCTTGCCCGAACGATTGGCCGAAGAGCTTTGCCACTTAGGACGCGCTATCTCCACGCTGGAGGCTATCAGGTCTGCCAGGTCTACGGGGCCGAAATCTGTGGTCGTGCCACGGCGCGCGAAATCCAGCATGCGCCGCAAAGTCTGCGCGCTGTCCGAGACCGCCCGCGTAATCACCTCAAGACTTTTAGACGTGGCCTCGTCGGTCGCGCGCATCTCGAGGAGTTGAGCGCGGCCCTGTATGACCGTCAAGGCGTTGTTCAGATTGTGGGCCACGCCTGCTGCGAGTTCGCCTACGGCGCGCAGTTTGTCGGACTGCGCCATGCGCTCCTGCGCCCGCTTGCGCTCCGTTATGTCGCGCAGGAAGACGAGCATGCCCGTCACCTCTCCCTCGCGCCAGAGCGCCGAGGTGTAAGCTTCAACGTAGCGAACGGTTCCGTCAGGTCTGATGGTCTGAACTTCGCATTGCGTGTCTTCGCCCTGAATCGTGCGCTGTAAGTTAAGGCTCACAGCGTCCCTGGACTCGGCTGCGACTATGTCGTTGAAGTGTCTGCCCAGGAGGCCCGTAGAGAGAAGATAGTTGCTGGCCTCTGCGCGCTCGTTCATCCAGGTAAAGCGCCCTTCGACATCCAGCTTGTAGATTTCGTCGGGCGCAAGGTCTGCAAGGCTAGCCATGAAGGACTTGTGCTCGAAGGCTTCCGCCTCGGCGCGGCGCAGGTCTGACACGTCGCGCACGATGACGACTGTTTTTCCCGCGCTCGCACCCTGCGAACCGCGCACGGGCAAGACTGTGATGAGCGTCGGCCTGTCTGCTTGCGGGCCGCAGAGCATCTCTACTTCGACCACCTCGCCGCTCGCCACGGAGCGATCCACCACACACTCTTCAGCGCCCTCTGCGTGCCAAAACATTTCGCAGCACCGCGCGCCCCGGGTAGCGCCTGTGTCTACCTGCTCAAGCAGCGCGCCCGCGCGATTGGCGCGGCTCAACCGTTTGGCCTCGTCGAACAGAAAGACGGCTTCGGGCAGGGCGTCGAACGTTGCCTGCCATTCGTCGTTGGTCAGAAGGTTCGCGTCAGCGCTCTGGATGGTCGAAGAATCGGATGTTTCCATGATGAACAAGAAGGAGGGTTTCGGCAGGGCTTGCTGGCCGCCGCGCGGGGCGAAATTATGTTAGCAGATTGAGAGCGGAAAAGGGTAGAAAAAAGAGTAGTGTTTAACCAGGAGAAGATTCAAACAGGATGGACAGGAAAAGGTATTGATTCATTTGTTCATTTCTTCATTGAATCAATGAACAAATGAATCAATGATTAAATTCCTTATTCTGTCCATCCTGTTAATTTCCCTCTTCCGAGGGTGCTTTTGCCTCTCCTGGGGCATCTAATATTTGCGGTGGAGATAAGGCTTCGCGGCTAGGGATGGCGGTCGAGTTTACGTATAATCTAGAGGCTATGTTGAATCAGGAAAATCTTCAGACTCTTGAATACACGCCGGAGGTGGCGCGTGCGACCAGTTCCATTTACGAGCGCGTACGCAACATCATCCCGGAAATCGAATGGCCTGTGCATGCGCCCGACATCGCGCGCATCAACGAATTGAAGCGCGAGCGTAATGCCATCATTCTCGCGCACAATTACCAGACGCCGGAAATCTTTCACGGCGTGGCAGACCTTGTGGGCGATTCTCTGGCGCTGGCGCGCATGGCCGCAGACGCAGAGGCGGACGTGATTGTCCTTTGCGGCGTGCACTTCATGGCAGAGACGGCGAAGCTCCTGAACCCTGACAAGACCGTGCTCATTCCTGACCTGCAAGCGGGCTGCTCGCTGGCCGAATCAATCACAGGCGCGGACGTGCGCCTGCTCAGAGAGCGTTATCCGGGCGTGCCCGTCGTTACCTACGTCAACACTTCGGCGGAGGTTAAAGCGGAATCAGACATCTGCTGCACTTCGGCCAACGCCGTAGAGGTCGTGGAATCCATGGGGACAGACCGCGTTATCTTTTTACCGGACGAATACCTGGGCCAGTGGGTGGCAAAGCAGACCAAGGTTCAAATCATTCTCTGGAAGGGACACTGTGAAGTTCACGAGCGCTTTACGGGCGAAGAGCTTCGCAACTATCGCAAGGGCTTCGACGACGTGCAAATCCTGGCGCACCCCGAATGCCCGCCGGACGTGCTCAAGGAAGCGGACTTCGTAGGCTCAACCTCCGGCATGATTAAGCATCTGGATAAGACAAGGCCCGCGCGCGTGGTCATGATTACGGAATGCTCCATGTCGGACAACGTGGCCGTGGAGTTTCCGCAGATAGAGTTCGTACGCCCGTGCAATCTCTGCCCGCACATGAAGAGAATCACGCTGCCCAAGATTCTTCACTCGCTGGAGGCTATGGAGTTCAAGGTTGAGGTCGATGCGGCAGTGGCGGAGCGCGCACGCAGAGCAGTCGAGAGAATGCTAGCCATACGGCGTGACAAGAACAACTAAGCTTTCAACCTTTTCAGGATAATAAAAGAGGGTGCATCTGCATTAAAGTGGATGCACCCTCTTTTTTGTAGGTTAAGCGCTCGGTTAGCTTAGAACTCGAAGCGAACTGAAAGCTGAACCTGGCGCGGGGTAAAGATGGTCGTGTTGTTGAGACCTTCGGACGTTTCCCTCAGGAACGGCAGCGTGCGGTCGGGCGTGGTGTTGGAAGTCAACGTTCCACCCGTAGCAGTTGCAGAACCGAAGGTGAAGAGCGTGGCCGAAACGTCTGTCACGTTCGCACGATTCAGGAGGTTGAAAGCCTCAGCCAGGAACTCAAGGCTCATGTTCTCCTTGAAGTGGAAGCGCTTCGAGAGTCGAAGGTCAACCGTCTGTGTGAACGGTCTGCGGAAGCTGTTGCGCGGGATAAAGAATGCGCGTGACGGGCCGCCGGAGCCGAGCAGTCCGGTTGAAGTTCCGCCAAGGGTTCCGCCTGCGCTCGGGTTGCTGCCGATTGAACCGGCGATGGTGCGCCCCGATGACTGGTTGAAAATCAGGCCCATCTGGAAGCCCTTGAAGATTGCGCGACCGATCGTAGAGCTTTCAAGACCCGCGAAGGTCTGTCCAGGTGCCCAGACTACGCTCGCCACAAAGCGATGCGGAATGTCGTTGTCAGACAGTCCCCAATCGAGACCTGTGTTGAACGGGTCGGTCACGGTCGGGCTTGAAGGCGCGAACGTGCCGAAGCGCTGGCCGGTATCGGTTGCTCTTGAGAAGGTGTAGTTAACCTGGAACTGAAGACCATTGGTAAAGCGGCGATTGGCCTGAAGCACCATCGCGTGATACTTGGACTCGCCAATGCTCCGCGTTTCCAGAATCTGTCCGACGTTCGAGATAGGACGCGCTCCCGCGTAGAAGGGCGTCACGAACGTCTGACCGTTGAAGTCGCCGCCGACGACTGTGTAAGACCTGGTCGCGGTCGGGAGCGGCAGGTTCAAGTCTATGTAGGCGGGCAGGTCGCTGCCCTTGCTGAACACGTACGAGATGGAGACGACCGTGTTGCGCGCAATCTCGCGCTCCAGAACAATGTCAGCCTCGTAGACCTTCGGGTTCGAGAAGTTGTCTGCGAGCGTAACGATGTTCGTAGAGCGAGAAGGAACGGCGCTCAGCGTGTTTGGGAAAGACGGATTCGCAATGACGTTATTGTTCGCATCACGAATCACCGTGGTCGGAGAGATGCCCGTGACGGCTATCTGTGAGCCGGGGGCACCCGTGTTGACGATGCCGCTTGCGATGAAGGTGTTCGGGACGCGGCCATAGAAGATGCCGAAGCCGCCGCGAAGGCTGGTTCTGCCGTCGCCGTTGATGTCCCAGGCAAACCCTAAGCGCGGCTGCCAGTTATTCTTGTCCTTCGGGAAGCGTGTCGTCTCGGCGATGATGGCGTCGGCCTGAGCCTGCGTGTAGCGCGTCTGCCCTGTGGTCAGAACCGCAGTCGCCGTGTTCGGAACCTGCGGGTTGGAGTATGACTGGTAGTCATATCTTAATCCGAGGTTCAGCGTCAGGCGCGGAGTAACACGCCAGTCATCCTGTATGAACGCTGCATAGTCAGGAGTCGAGAACTGGTAAGCGGTCAGGCCGAAAGCCTGAGCATAGGAACTGTAGCGACGATTCAGAGCCGTTGCCGCCGCAGGCGCGCCTACCGGAGGGTTGGCGTTGTTGGGAGTTCCAGCCGGAGCGATGAAATCGCTCAGGAAGTCGGCAAGGTTGTTGAACGAGTACGCGCCGAAACCCTGGAACAGGTTGTCAATCTTGTCGCGGTCGCGCTTGAAGTCGCCGCCGAACTTCAGCGTGTGATTGCCAGCCGACCATGTCATGTTGTCGGCAAACTGTATGCGGTTCTCATCCGGGAACGATTGACGCTGGAAGAAAGCGCGCGTTCCGAAGGTCAGACCGCCACTGAGGAAGACTTCTGGAAGCCTGCCGTTGACTAGCGTCGTCGCGCGTGCTGCCAGAGCATCTTCTCCAGCCGTCAGGTTGCCCAGGATTGATTGATTAAGCTCGTGGCTCAACTGGAAACGGAACTCGTTCAGAAGCGTCGTAGACAAGGTTGATGTCAGGCGAGAAGTGAACGAGTCGATTTCCACGAAGTCGTTGCCGACGCTGGCGGCACCAATCGTATCTACGCTGCGCGAGGTGAAGCCGTTGGGCGCTGCCGTACGCAGGCGATTGTAGCTCGCCATGAAGGTGTGATTCTGGTTGATGTTCCAGTCAAACTTCGGGAAGAAGATTTTCTGATCCTGCCTGCGGGGAACAGCGCCCGTCAGGCTACGCAGGAAGCTCAACCCGTTGTTGACGAGGTCTTGCGCCTGTGCCAGCGTGCGCCCGCCGCCCACCAGACGGCAGAAGAGAATCTGCTCGGTCGTCAGACCGCTCGCCTGCGAGCCAGTGCTAGTAGTACATGCGGCAGGAGCAGCCAGGGTCACAGGGTTAAGAAGCGCAGGGTTGCTCGTCGTCAGGATGACGGGGAACGAGCGCTTCTGCTGGTCATAGGTAAAGAAGAAGAATGCTTTGTCTTTGACAATGGGGCCGCCTATGGCACCGCCGAACTGCTGGCGGCGATCTTCAGGCTTGATGGCCGTGCTGACGAACGTGTTGCCTACGAGGACGGGAATCGTCGCCGAAGGATTGCGTGCGCCCCACTTGTTGTCGCGTATGTAGTAGAAGAGTTGGCCTCGAAAATCGTTCGTGCCGGACTTCGAGACGGTGTTGATGACGCCGCCCGCAGCGCGCCCGTACTCCGCAGAGTAGTTCGAGGTGTTAACCTGGAACTCGCGCACGGCAGCCTGGCTGAAGCTGTACTGAATACGCGTACGCCCGCGCTCTTCAGAGAAGAAACCGTTGTTGTTGTCGGTTCCGTCGAGCGTGTTGTTATTGAGAAGAGCGGAGAGACCACGGAAGCTGTTGAGACCGAAGTCGCCTTCGGGCGCGACGCCAGGGGTCAGGCGCACGAAATCCGAAGCGCGACGACCGTTAATCGGAAGCTCGTTAATCGAGACCTGGTTAACGTTGGTTGAGAAGTCCTGCTGTGACGTATTGATGACGGGAGCTTCGGCGGTAACTTCCACCGTGCCCGACACAGGCCCTACGGAGAGCGGAACGTCCAGGCTTGTCACACGACCGACCTCTACCACAACTTTTTCCTGCGTGAAGGTGGAGAAGCCGGAAGCGGAGACTGTCACAGTGTAGTTGCCCGGGTTTAGCTGAACGATGCGAAAGCGGCCTTCGTCATCCGTTTGGCCTGTGCTTTCTTTATTTGTTTCGACGTTGCGAACTGTGATGGTCGCGCCGGGCACTACCTCTTTATTCGGATTGGTTATGACACCACCGATGGCCCCCTGTGTAGAGGACTGGGCAAGCGCCAGCGCGCTCATCGCAAACAGCAGCAGCGAGATGAGCGAGAAGCGTAAAATCTTTGACATTATAGGGAACTCCTTGAGAGCTGTTATTCAGATGGAATCAGAAGCCGCAACCCACAGGCGAACAGTTCGCGCGGGCAGATGAACCGAGAGTTTGCTGAAACCCAAGTTGTGCTTGCTCTTAATCCGAAGGCGTGGAAAACGACCCTGTTGTAAGAAGCTAGCTTCTATCATGACAGAAGCTCTTTACGCAAGCCCGACAGTGGTGTAAACAACTTATTAAAAAAAATTTGGGATTAATTCAGAACCCCTCAGGCTGAGGAGAGCGCTACTAGCGGGCTACTAGCGGTCTGCGGCCTGAAACCTTTTTATCTTCGCAAGGTTTGTGCCGGAAGTGTGCGGACGGCTCATTAGTTCTTTAAGAGTAATGACGGGAGCAATTAGCTTTTCAGGCAGCGAATGCGGCCCGCAGGGTTCAGCCAATTTTTTGGATTTAAAATTGGAGATTCCGTATGAAAGCCTACAAAACCTCCGGCATAATGATATTTGTAGGGGCAGGGACAAGTCCTCTGCCCCTACAGTCTGATGAAACTTGTACGATTGACTTTAAGAGAATCTGACGGAGCGTATGGCCTGGCGCAGCACCGCTTCGTCCTCATCCGAGGCAAACGTCAGGATGAAGAAGAGCGCGTAGCCTTTCTTAATAGAGACGTAATACTTCTGGTTGATGGAAGAGGTCACGACCTCCATGACCGCGAAGCCTTCGCCCCCGACCGTCTCCGTGGTGAAAGGCTTGATGCTGTATTGCCCCTGCTGCGATGACATCTCAAGCACTTTTCTGGCGTTCACAAGATACTGGTTGGCGCTCATAGAAGTCGGCAGCCATTCCGCGCCGCAGATTAAGGAGGCATTAAAATCTGTGGCCGCGCCGAACTCGTACTTAAAGATGGTCAGCAGGTTGACGGTGTTGTTGACCGAAGTGTCTATCTGAGCATTCGTCTGCGCGTTGTCCGTCTTGATTGTCTCGCGCCCCTTCTCAGAGAGCATGTCTTTGACTTCCTGCCCCTGAACGCGCCAGCCGAAGGGAATCACCAATCGAAAGCCGAAGAAGTTGTTCGCATATGAAGAGCCTGCGACTTTGCCGTAATCAAGCCCCGCGAACTTTGCAGGCACAGGAGCAGGCGGCGGCGCGCTCTGCGACGTGGCGGGTGCCACATAGATAGGCACGTCAACAATACGTCTGCTCGGCTCAACCGCAGATGCGCTGCTCTCGCTTACACGCAGGCTTGAGCGCACGGCAGACCACGCGGGCGCTGCCGCGAGCGCGTCCGAATCGGGCCGCAGAAGCGTGAGCATTACGATTCGCCCTCCGAGCACGAACGAATAGACCTCAACGCTTCCGGGCTGATTGCCGGGCGAGGCGCGCAGCTTTAGTCCGTCGGCCTGCACACCGCCCGCAGTCGTAGAGACCTCCGTGCGCTCAACTGTCGCGCCTAACTTTTCCAGTTCCTTCGTCATGATGTCCGCGAACGTGGTAGACCTTGTGCGAAGGGCGGCGGTGCGCTCGCCCGGCTTGGTGGAAGGCGTGCGCTCGACCAGCACCATAATCTGCGCCGCAGTCCCTTTAAGCTCCAGCACCAGATGTTGATTCTGCGCGTTGCTCTTATCTGTGAGCGTCCACGTTGACGGATATTGAAACGCGACGCCGCCGTCGGAAAATCTCTCCATCTGCGCGGCAGCGCTGACGCCTTGTGCGAGCGCAGGCAGAGGAATAAGGAGCGCTAAAAGCAGAGCGGCGACGATGCGCTGGCTGATTTTCATGATTTCTCCTAACAGGGCTTTTGAAAATTAGAGAAGGGCTTAAAAGCTACGCACACATGAGAAGCTCTTCTTGCTCACGAAGGGAAGACGGGCGAAAGGACTATGAAGGGGAGCGACACTCTTTCGGCTTCCGAGCAATCATTACAAACAAGCAACCGTTCACTCTGGCCCTGCTCAAACACAAGCTTACACCAGCCCCGTTATTTATGGCTAGCGCGGCTCATCTTTCGATGCTGATTTGCAGGTCGCGGTCGTTGCTGATTTCGTTGCCCGCGTAATCTGCGCCGAAGACGCGAAGGATGTAGTCGCCCGCCGGAAGCTCTGATGTGCGCCAGGTGCCTGCTTGCGCTCGCCCGTCGCGCACGGTGTTGGTGACGATGTATAGAAAGCGCGTGGTAGAGCTACCGTAAACGGTGATGCCGCTCGCGTCCCAGTAAGCTATGCGTACGGCGTCGCCTGTGGGCGGAAGGCGATTGAACTCTATTGTGATGCGCGGCTCTTCAAAGCCGGGCGCGGGCGTCCCGTCGGCGCGCAGGATTTGATAGCCGAGCTTGTACAGTCCCAGACGCCTGCGCGCGGCGTTATCGTCCACCTGGTCGTAAGCCTCTACGACCACGTTCACGTCGCCGCGAACCAGGAGCCGCCCCCGTCTAGTCTCCGTCAGTCGCTGGCCTGATTCATCGAAGAGGCGGATGCCATCGCGCTCTATGCGAGGGGCGACGCGGTCTGTGAATCCTATGAAGGGCAGGACGAGCGGGTTGGCCTGCGCGTCGCTTGGGCCGTAGTTCAGATGAACGTGGTACATGCGATTGATTGTGCCGAGCGCATCGCCCACACGAAAACGCGTCCCGCGCCTGACGCGCACGCGCACGGGCTTGTTCTCTTCGCCCTTCACGGCGATAAAGCGCGCATCGTCGAAAGGCTTGTCCTGCACGTTCCTTCCGACGCGCATGTGAACGTAGGTCATCAGGCTGACGTGCAAGCCTTCGCCCAAATCACCGAAGCCCCAGTTGCCCAGAGGGTCTGAGACTTTTTCGTCGTAAACGGCGCGCACGATTGCGCCCATTGCTCCCTGTATGTCAATCCCGCTATGAAGATGGTCGCGCGCTTCGCCGTCATAGTTGCCGCGAACCTCTCCGAGCGTGGCTGTAACTTCATGCCACTTGCGCTGCGGGTCTACGGGCCAGGGCAGCGTGGAGACGCCTATGGTCTCGCCAGTCAAACGCGGCAGCACTCCGCTCATCACAGGCCGTTGGAGAGCAGCAGCCTGCGCGCCCTTTGATTCTTTCGCGTCTTCGACCGGCGTCAGCTCCCGCACAAGATAGTTCGCGGAGTCTGCAACGTAGAGCGCGCCGCGCTTATCAATAGCAATCCCCGTCGGGCTATTAAAGCGCGCCGTCTCTCCGTTTCCATCCTGGAAGCCGCTACCGGCACCCGCGAAGGCGAACACTGCGCCGTCTGTAGAGATTTGCGCCACGCGTCCACGGTCGTTGCCAGTGGAGTAGAGTATGCCGTCGTGCGTCAACGCAAGAGCTACGGGCGCGAAGAGAAGAGACTGGTTCTCTGTCAGATTCGCGGCGGAAGCAAAGGTAGTGACCTGCCCTTCTTTAGTTATCTTGCGTATCCGGTTGTTGCCCGTGTCGGCTATGAAAAGCTCGCCTGCGGGCGTGATGAGCAGACCGCACGGCGTATCAAAGCTTGCGTTCATAGCAGGCCCGTCCATGTATCCGGGCGACTGGCCGCCTCCGGCTATGGTCGTGACCTGCCCTTCTTTCGTGACCTTGCGTATGCGGTCATTGTAGGTGTCCGCGACGTAGACGTTGCCTTCGTCGTCGACGGCGACTCCAACCGGCGCATTGAACTCTGCCTCGCGCGCCGCGCCGTCCTTAAGACCATTCGCGCCGCTTCCGGCAATCGTCGTCACAAGACCTTCCGGCGTGACTTTACGAATAGCATTGTTGCCCGTGTCGGCTACGAATAGATTCCCGCTCGCATCCAGGGCCAGTGCCGAAGGCGTATTGAATCTTGCGCCAGCGCCCTGCCCGTCCTGAAAGCCTTCTTCCCCGCCCGCCAGCGTCGTGACCATTCCCTCCGGCGTTATCTTTCGTATGCGATTGTTCGACCCTGCGTCCGAGACGTACACGTCGCCTCTGGAATCAACCGCGACGCCGAAGGGGTCTGCGAACCGTGCCTGACCGAGCGCGCCGTCATTAAAACCCGGCGAGCCGTCGCCCGCCAGAGTCTTCACAATGGGACGCTCGCCCAAGGTTGTACGCCTGGGCTTCTCGCGCCAGAGACGCTGATAGAGAAAGAAGACGAGCGCGCCTGCGACCGCCAATGAAAGCAGCGCGAGCGTAACTGCTATTAACCAGCGCCGCCGCCCGCGAGTTTGAAGGCGTGGGTCAATGTAGGAACTATTTCTCAAGTTACTTTGAATTTAAAGTTTCAAGGCGTGGTCGGCTTCGTGTCCGGCTTGCCCGTAGGGTTCTGTTGTGGCCTGGTCTCTGCGGGCTTCTGCGTGCTGTCTTCGTAGCGTCGGCCCGTCGCGCGGTCAAAGACCTGGTTGCGAAGGAAGGCCTGGGTCGTCCAAGGAGGCACTTCGCCGCCAAGGTAATCGTGAAACCATTCGAGGTGCGCCGTGTAATAGAGCGCCATCTCGTACCAGCTAGGCCAGTGCCCAGCGTTTGAGTAGATGATGAGACGGCCCGGAACATTCATCTTCCTGAGCGCCGTGTAGAACTGTAGGCTCTGTGTGTACGGCACACGGTAATCTCTCTCGCCTGAGATGACGAGCGCGGGCGTCTTGAAATTCTTCACGTAGCTGGAAGGCGACCATCTGTCAAAGCCCGCAGGATTATTCCAGGGCGGCCCCTTAACGTCCCAAGCGGGCCACCACAACTCTTCAGTCGCGCCGTAGAGCGAGCGCCAGTCGTATATGCCCATCATCGAGGCCAGAGTCTTAAAGCGCGTAGTGTGCCCCTCGAACCACATCATCATGTAGCCGCCGTAAGACCATCCCATCGCGCCCATTCGAGCGGCGTCAACGTACGGCAGCTTCTCAAGCGTGTCCGTGACCTTCATCAAATCGTCAAAGACCTTGCCTCCCATGTCGCCGGAAATCTCAGCCGTGAACTCCTGCCCGTAGCCGGTGGAGCCGCGCGGATTGGCGAAGGCCACGACATAGCCTGCGCCCGGATAGACCTGCCAGTCGCCGCGAAAAGCGTCGCCCCACATCTGCTGCGGCCCGCCGT
>JACVRN010000148.1 GCA_014534425.1 Pyrinomonadaceae bacterium | reverse complement strand
CGAAATTTTGCGGGCCGCAATCGGCTTTCAGCGTAGATGCGGCGCGGCTTCTTAGCTATAATCCTCGCCGCGCTTTTAACTGAAAACTGAAAAACGGAAACTGGTTGACTTAAAATGGACGAACTGAAAGCATTGATACGCGAGGTGCCGGACTTCCCCAAGCCCGGCATAAACTTTTACGACATCACCACGCTGCTGAAGCACCCGCAGGGCTTGCGCCGAACGGTTGACGCTATGGCTGACGAGTTCCGCGGCATCCAGGCCGACACCGTCATAGGCATAGAAGCGCGCGGCTTCATCTTCGCCCCCGCGCTCGCCTATCACATGGGCGCAGGCTTTGTGCCCGTGCGTAAGCCCGGCAAGCTGCCCGCAGAGTGCGCCTCCATCTCCTACGACCTCGAGTACGGCCAGGACGCGCTACAGATTCACCGCGACGCCATAGGTGAAGGGCACCGCGTCATCATCGCAGACGACCTTCTGGCAACAGGCGGCACAGCCCGCGCCGTCGTAGACCTAGTCCGTGAACTCGGCGGAGAAGTCGTCGGCCTGGGCTTCGTAGTCGAATTGGAATTCCTCCCCGGTCGAAAAAAACTGGAAGGCTACGACGTGCGCTCTTTGATTAAGTATCAGTCATAGGAAAGAACTAAAGGCGTGTCAGGCAAAGTTTAAGATAGCACCTAAACTCAAATGTGTGCCTATAGTGTGCCAGAGCTATACTGTAGCAAGTTTTACAACTTGTCTGATGCGCCTTGCTTCATCGTGGAAAACACATGAGCGTAATTATCTAAGGTAAACGCAACGCTCGCGTGTCCAATGGAGGAAATGTTATGAAATTCTTCGTTAATGACACCGGAAAAGAAGTAAACCCTGAAGGCCCGTGGCTGGTTGAGTTTCAGACTACGCCCAGCTACATTGAAGTTCAGATAGAAAAAGGGGCATGGGTCGCTTACTTCGTACCGCTAGATGAGCATTCGTTACTTGTTGCAGCTTGCTGCGATGATTATTTTGATTTTCTTGATTCAGCCGATCAATACGTTCTTTCTGATATTGCAGCTACTTGGCCTAAATTAGTAGCCCTAGTAAATAACGCTCTCAGGAGTAAATTTAGCCAAGCGGTCTTGCTCAAATTGAATGATTTAGACACTGCTGACCCGAAGTGGTTTGTGGCAACGGTGGTTGGAAATCTTGATTTTAAGAAAATGCAAGAAGTTATTGATCCTCGTCTAGAGAAAGCTACTCAACTTGTCTTATCTAAAGCTTCTGAGGCGCTTGAGGAGGTAACAACGAAGGAGCTAAGCAAACTCTCGCTTTATTGGAAAAGTATAAAGAGAGGTCTCTGGGAAGGGGCTAAGCTTGGCGCGAAGAAAGCTATCATGCAGCAATTAGACAATGCTGCGAAAAGTATTGTGGATTCATTAACATCACCAACAGTATCTCCAACAGAGATTCAGCTACCTACAAAGTCTGGTCATCCGATGACTAGGGACATGCGTTTCTAGTATTTAAGATGTACGGCGCAATCTAACAACTCATTCAACGTGAGCGGAAATAAGCTCGACTTTCATCGACAACTTGGGCGGTTTCGCAGTTGATTCCCGCCGCATTAATTCGGGCGTTGGGCTGCTTAAGGATGTATTCCCAGATACGGTGGATGTATGCTTCTTCGGTGCGGATATTGTAGATGAAGCCACTTTTCGTCTAGGGCTAAAACATAATATCTGAGCACTATAAAACGTCTCAAGCTTCCCTGTATCTGACGGCCATCCTCCATCAGTAAGGATAACGGCTATGTATGTTGTCGAGCGCCGCATCGATCCCGGCGGCATTATCCACATTCAACGGAATAAACAATGCCGTTCTACAGGCTGAACAGTATTGATTGATGGTTCTGTCCATCATACATCTGGTTTCCCCAGGAGGCATATGCTGGCCTGTGCCTATGTCAGCAACGGTATCGTAATGGTGTAGCACGAGCATCACGTGACCGAACTCGTGACCGAAAATCGTCTCGTAATATAGAAATACGTCCTTTCCGACTTGGTGCGAGGAGTTCGTCGGAATACCGGCGATTGCGTTCGCGTATGAGGTAGTGGTGTCGCCATTGAAGTTGAACTGGAAGTTATAGCCTGCATAGGTAAGCTCGCACATGGTCTCCAGTGCGTGCATGTGCTCCGTCTCGCTAGCCCAGGGAGGATTGTAGGCAATCGGTGCGGTGTCATACCTAAACGCTATCGCCAACACGCCCGGCTTGTTGGCCGCCCGCTCGAAGACCGGCTGATAGCGATTCCTGTTCGCAAGCATCCACTGCTCCCATGCGCTGTCTTTGCCGTAGGTCATGCGGAATGAGTGTACATGCGCTGCGTAAGGATCACCCAAGGGTATCGCCGGATCAGTATTGCCGTCGCCGCAATGCTTCAGTCGGAATTGTACCTGTAGTATCGCGCAACGGACGGCGCTACTTCCGAAAGTGAGGATCAATAGGATGATCAGGGCCACTAACAGCAGAAGGTATATGATTGAAAGTATCAGACAGACCAAACCAGAAGAACCCTCAAACACCGGGGCATAACAGGGTTTACCCCTGCTTACGTAGCTGGAAGCTCCGGCATTGCCACCTGATTCAGCCCCGTTGATTCTACGGTTGGGGGTTTCACACGCAGCGACATTCAATCGAGAGTCGTCCATAAAGCCTCCTTAGTATCAAGCCGGTTCTGATGAGCCGAATGTTACAGAAACTTATCTGCGAAAACCTCGTGAAAGAGTAGCTGCCGCGCATTATATTCGTTGGAAAGTGGCCGTCAAGCCTAATCGAGAGTGCGGGAGCAGCGCACAAGTCCTTACCCTAGTTGAAGAGTTCAGTTTCGAGAAACATGGCGTTCCATATCCAGCTATGATATAAGCCGCGCCACTGATTCTAAGGAGAGCATCGTCATGAGAAGAATATCGGTTAGGCCCTCGGTGTCAGCATGCCTCGCGTTGGCTTTAATCTTCATTGATGTGACCGAACACTCTTGCAGAGACGTACCTGACTGCTCGTCATCAGGATTGATAAATTAATGTATCGAGCGCCAGAGTAACGTTGCAACCCAACAACTTATTCGACCGGAGCGCTCGATAATACCCCTTTTATCGCTGCTCTATTCCAGTAGATTGAATCCTTTGAAAGGTACATATCTGAAGCAAAGCTTTCTATTTCGGTGTGCCAATTGTGTGCCAACTCATCCAAACTAGCCATTCTGAGCTATACTCAGCCATAATAACAAAGTGCAGAAGAGCAGATTTTAATTACTCTTCTACACTCAGCCAAACAAGAGGAAAGGACGCTTGCTTGATTAAGTATCAGTCGTGAGTGTGGTAAGCTTACAGGTAACATCTCTCTGATTGTGCTCCCGTAGCTCAGTGGATAGAGCACCTGCCTCCTAAGCAGGGGGCCGCAGGTTCAAGTCCTGCCGGGGGCACCATAATATTTCGCGCCTCTTCATTTCCTTCCGAGGCGCGCAGTTGAGCTTGAAAAAATATCGGCTCGAAATTCTGCTCTTTCTATCGGTGTGGCTCGTCTATGGGCTGACGATTAACTCGCGTAATCTTGAGAGCTTTAATCTTCAGCAGATGGGGGTGGAGGCGATTGTCGAGCGGGGGACGTTTCATGTTGAAGGCTCAAGGTCGCCTAAGTTGCAGCCCTTAGGCGATGTCTTCGATTACAAGGGGCACAAGTACGCGGCCAAGCAGCCGGGACAGTTCATGGCGGGCGCGCTTGTTTACTTTTTCCTGCATCTCTTCGGTCTGGATTACATTAAAAATTACCTGCTGACCTCTGCGCTGGTGACGTTCTTTACGGCTTCGCTTGTGGCGGCGCTTGCCTCTGTGGCGCTTTACCGTCTGTCACGCGCGATGGCTAGACGAGGCGCGTCTCGCTTCTGGCCTTTGGCCGTGGCGCTGCTTTATACGCTTGCTACGACCGTGTTCCCTTATGCGGGCATAGCGCATCACGACGCGATTGCATCGGGCTTTGTGGTCATAGCCTTCTACTTCGCTTTTCGTACGGCGCAGGATTCCGAAGAAGGAAGAAGAGCATTTTTCATGTCTCTGCTGGCGGGTTTGTTTCTGGGATTGACGGTGACGACATCCATGCTGGCTTTCTGGCCCGCGCTGGCTATCTTTCTGTATTTTCTCTCGCTCATGCGATGGCGTGTGCTGCCGTATTTTCTGCTAGGAGGCTTCGCGGGAGTTGCGCCGCTTCTGATTTACGATTGGGTCAACTTCGGTAATCCTCTGTTGCTGCCGAACGTGGCGGGCAATTATTCGGACACCTTCTTTCATCTGGCCTGGGATAATTTCACAGGCAAGCTGGGCTTCTATTTGAAGTGGACGATTGCTTATGCTCCGCTTTTCCTAGTGGGACTTGCTGGCCTGAGCCTGCTGCCGCGCCGCTTTAGAAGAGAGAAGATGGCGGCTGCGGGAGCCGTCATCTTTCTTTGCGCGTACATCTTCAACATAGACACGGTTGGGACTTGCCAGTACGGGCCAAGATATTTGCTACCCGCCATGGCCTTTGGCTGCCTGGGGCTGGTCGGCTTCAGTTATCTGGAATCAAGGGGCGTGAGGCGAGTTTGGATAGTCCTGATTGCGCTCACAGGATTGCTCTCGTTCATAGTCAACGCGGTAGGCGCTGTGCAGGGCGCTATGTACTGCAACCTGGAGCAGCACGCCTTCTGGCCTCATATGGCGCAACTGCGGCGCGGCGAATGGGGCACGTTCCCGCTCTTCGCATGGCTCTTTATTCCAACAGTGATGTTCGTTTATTCGTTTCTGAAAGCAGTCGTCAAGGGCGAAGCGCGACCGAGAGAGCTATCAACCACTGCGCGGCAAAGTAAGTAGAGAGGATTAGAAACTGCGCGCTCCTGAAAGAGCGTCGGAAGCGGTTCCAGGCCAGGAAGGAATCCGAAGCGGCAAACAGCGTCGCGCCCGCGAAGGCCAGAAAGCCGTCGCTCGTCTCTGTGTTCACACACCTGTTCGCAGCCTGCCACACCATCAGTAGTATCGCCAGCATGTAGATGATGACAGGAATTTTCATCTTCCCCAGAAAGGGAAACAGGAGCCGCAACATCACGCCGCCGTAAATCAGTAGCGCGGCTGCGGCCAGCCACGAAGGGCGACCCGTGGCTGCGCCGTCAATCGTGAACGCGGCTATGTAGAAGAGATGCGCGATTAGAAAACTTACCAGCCCTGCGATGAAGCTATCCTTCGGCAGCATCAGGAAGACATCGCCCATGAGCGAGAAGAGCAGCCCCGCGAGTATTAGATATTTATAGACGGAAGGCTCAGACCAGAGCGCAATCCCTATGATGAAAGCAACCGTCAACGGCTTGAAGACGTAAACGTGCGCTCGTCTCCCGCCGTACTCCGCGCTAATGTGAAGCGCAGCCGAGACGGCAACCAGTATGGACAGCGCTGTGAGCATATCAGGTAATTCTCTGCGGCGGAGATTTCTGGTTAATCAGTATGTAGAGTTGTTGCGCGAGCCTGGGGTTGAGCGTCTGTAGGATTTGATACTCTTCCGTCGCCCCCTTTTTGTTCTTCATCTGTAGATAGGCGTAGCCCAAGTTGAAATGCGCTCCGGCATAGTCGGGCTTGAGACGTATGGCCTGCTTGTGCGCTTCCACGGCCTCCTGCCAGCGCCTAAGGCCGCCAAGGGCGTAGCCCATGTTGTTGTGCGCTTCGGGCCAGTCGGGCTTGAGCCTGACGGCCTCTTTGAAAGCGTCCAGAGCTTCCTGAAAGCGGCCTATGCGCCCGTAGGTGATGCCTATGTTGAAGCGCGCTATGAGCAGGTCAGGCTTGAGGCGTATGGCCTGCTGCAAGGGTTGCAGGGCTTCGTTGAACTTGCTCAGGTTGTTATAAGCCCATCCGAGATTGCTGTAGGCTTCCGCGTAATCGGGCTTGAGGCTGATGGCCTGTCGCGCAGCCTCTACGGCTTCGTTCCATCGCTTCTGCCTGCCGAGCGCATAAGCCATGTTGTTGTAGCTCTCCGCGTCCGTCTTCTGAAGCCTGACCGCCTGACGATAAGCCTCAGCCGCCTCCGCATAACGCGACTGTTTCGTGAGCGCCAGCCCGAGGCTCCTGTACGCGTCCGCGTTGTCGGGCTTTAAGCTGATGGCCTGACGATAGGCTTCGGCGCTCTCCTTGTAACGCTCCATCTTCATGTAAGCGTCGCCAAGGTTGTCATAAGCCTCCGCGTAATCGCTCTTGAGACGAATCGCTTCACGATAAGCATTCACTGCCCTGTCGTAATGATTCGCGTTGTAATGCGCCACGCCCAGGTCGTAATAGGCTTCCGTGTAATCCGGCTTCTGCCGCACGGCCTCTTCGTACGCAGCCATAGCCTCCGTGTACTGGCTCAGACTGTCGTATGCGTTCCCCATGTTGTAGTAGGCTTCAGGAAAATTCGCTTTAGCGCGCACGGCCTGCCGGAAAGCATCGACGGCCTCCGAGTAGCGCTTCAAATTATCGAAGGCCAGGCCCAGATAGTTGAGCGCGTCCGCGTCCGCAGCATTCGTGCGCGCCGCCTGCCTGAGCGGCTCAAGCGCCTCTTCGTAGCGTCCCATACGATAAAGCGTCATGCCCAGATTGTGATGCGCGGAAGAAAGCTTCGGGTCTAGACGCACGGCTTCGCGGTAAGCCGTGACGGCATCCGCATCACGGTTGAGCGAGACGTTAGCATCGCCCTGGCCGTTGAAGGCTTCGGCCCAGGTAGGCTTCAAACGCGAAGCGGTCTTGTAAGCATTGAGCGCCTCTTCGTAACGCGCAAGGTTGAAGAGGGCATCGCCCATGCTGTTGTGCGCCTCTGCGTAATTGGGCTTCAGTCGCACGGCCTCTCTGTAGGCTGCGAGCGCCTTCTCGTCCTGCCCCGCTTCCAGGTAATCGTCGCCTTGGTCGTTGTAGTCTTCCGCAGTCATGCGCGGGGTTTCGGTTCTGGCCGCGCGGGCCGCAGCTTCTCTGCGCTGGCGTCTAGCTTCACGTGCCTGTGCCGTCTCGCGCGCAAGCCGCTCCGCCTCTCGCTTCTTCTTCAACGCAGCGCGCTGGCTCGCGGCCTGTGCGCGCTGCTCGGCCTCACGCGCCGCCGCACGCGCAGCAGCCGACGACTGCTCGTCCGTCCGAGAGGTACGCTCGCGCCGAATCGGCTGGCGACGCCTTGCGGCAGTCTCGCTGACAATGCCAGCGCCGCCCGAAAGGTCTTCGTCGGCGCTCGCCCCGCCGGAGATGTCCTGCTGCGCTCTCAGAGGCAGCGCGCAGATGTTCAGAACCAGAGCGAGCGCAATCGTCATTGCGCGTAAAGAGAGGGACGTGTGCATTGCTTCTTTCACCTCTTTCTATTTAACCGCAGATAACTCGCGTGCGTCTTCGCGCAGGCCCAGTTCGTCCAGGATTGTCTTGACGGTGCTGACCACTGTCGGGTGCGTAGGGTCGCGCGGGCGCTCTACGCCGACGCGCAACTCTTTGATGAGATGCGCGGGTCTTTCGGAGAGAACGAGTATGCGGTCGGCCAGTTGCGCCGCCTCTTCTATGTCGTGCGTGACGAAGACGACCGTGCGCGGGCGCTCCGTCAAGACTCTAACCAGCATGCGGCGCATGCGAAGGCGCGTTTGATAATCCAGGGACGAGAAAGGCTCGTCCATCAAAAGCACGTCCGTCTCTCCCGCGAGCGCACGCGCAAGCTCCACGCGCTGTCGCATACCGCCGGAGAGTTGATGCGGGTAGTGGCCCGCGAATCCGTCCAGACGAATCAGTTCGAGCAGGTCTTTCATCTGCGCCCTGCGCGCTTTCTCATCCCGCAGGTGGCGCAGGCCGAGCGCTATATTCTCTTTGACCGTCAGCCAGGGAAACAGCCCGTCGCTCTGGTAAACCATGCGCGTAGTCCCCTGACGATTAATAACGCCGGATGTGGGGCGCAGAAAACCGGACAGAAGATTCAGGAGCGTAGTCTTGCCGCAGCCCGAAGGCCCCACGACCGCCACGAACTCGCCGCGCTCTATCTCAACAGAGAGTTCTTCAAAGACGGCGCTCGTGCCGTAAGCGTGCGAGACGTTTATCAAGCTCAGTGGTTTATCGCTCATATCCCCAACGAACATTCGGCAAGTGCGTCAGGCGCACCAGCAGTCTATCTAAAAGCACGCCAATGATGCCTATGACTATCATGCCGCAGACCAGCAGGTCTGTCCTCAGGCCGTTGCGCGCGTCCCAGATGGCGAAGCCCAGGCCGTCGCGGCCCGCTATCATTTCGGCAGCGACCACCACCAGCCACGCGACCCCTGCGGTGACGCGCAGCGCCGTGATGATTTGCGGCATGATGGCCGGAAGCGTGACGTTCCACAAAAGCGACCAGCCGCGAAAGCCGTAATCCGCCGCGACGCGAAAAAAGACCGAAGGAATATTAGCCACAGCCGCCATCACAGCCAACACAAGCGAAAAGAATGTCGCCATGAAGATTAGAAAGACTACGGGCAGGTCGCCCACGCCGAACCACAGAATGGCAAATGGAATCCACGCCAGAGGCGAAAGGCTGCGAAAGAAGTTGACGGCAGGCAGCAGCGCCTCGCGCGCAGAGGCCGCGTGTCCCAGAAGAAGCCCTAGCGGAACGCTCAACACCACTGCCAGCACGAACCCCATGCTCACGCGAAAGAGCGATGCCACGAGGTCGTTCCAGAGTCTCCCCGAAACTATCTCTTCTCTGAAGCCCACGAGAACATCCATAGGAGAAGGGAAGGCCGATTTCGGGAAGAGATGAAGCGCCGACAGCGTGCCCCACAAAGCTATAAAGGCGAGCGCGACTCCAAGAGGGAAGATGTACGTGCGAATGAACGATGATTCTTCTTTCACCAGGCGCGATTCAAACATGAAACCGAGCGGCTTGCCAAGTTGGATTCAAATTAATTCTCTTCTTCCAGGGAGAGATGCGCGATGGTTGCGCCGAGGCCGCCCGCGTGCGGCGGTGCGTCCGTCCATTCCTTGACGAAAGGAGTGCGTTCGAGGATGCCGCGCACTATCTCGCGCTGCACACCACGGCCCTTGCCGTGAATGATGCGTACGGAGCGAAACCTGGCGCGCCTTGCCTCTCTCAGATACTCTTCTACGACTGCGCGCACCTCGCGCGGGTTGATGGTGTGCAGGTCTATGATGTCCGTTATCTCTAAGCGGACGCCTTCTGGAAAAGGATTGAAAGGGTCAATCGACTCTTCATCATCGCTGGCGGCAAACTCTTCCGCGCGCTCATCGCCGCCCTGTTGAGCCGCACGCGCTCGCCATCTTTTAAGCCATTCGAGAAGCGTCATAAAGTTTTATTAGCTATCAGCCGTCAGCCATCAGCAGTCAGCAAAAGACAAAAGCTGATGGCTGATAGCTGACTGCCGACCGCTTATCTTGACACTCGCTTGTGCGCGCTTGTACACTCGCGCTCTTTCATCACTAACTTAGAAAACACGCTCCCTTGATTCACGGAGGAATCATGCCCACGCTATCTTTCAACGAACTGCCTGTGCCAAAGGACGGCGCGCGTATACGCATCACGGACGGACAGATTCAAGTCCCCGAAAATCCTATTATTCCATTTATAGAGGGCGACGGCACAGGGCCGGACATCTGGCGCGCGAGCCAGAGAGTCTTTGACGCTGCGGTCGAGAAGGCTTACGCCGGCTCGCGCCGCATAGTCTGGTACGAAATCTTCGCGGGCGAAAAGGCGCACGACCGCTTCAGCGAGTGGCTTCCGAAGGACACGCTCGACGCCATACGCGAATTCGTGGTCGCCATCAAGGGGCCTTTGACTACTCCCGTGGGCGGCGGCATACGCTCGCTGAACGTGACTCTCAGGCAGGAGCTAGACCTCTACGCCTGCGTTCGTCCAGTGCGCTACTTTGAGGGAGTGCCTTCACCTGTACGCGAGCCGTCGAAAGTTAACCTTGTCATCTTCCGCGAGAACACGGAAGACGTTTACGCAGGCATTGAGTTTCAGGAAGGCTCGGACAAGGCGCGCAAGATGCTCGACTTCTTGCAGGACTTCGGCTACGACGTGCGTGAGGACAGTGGCTTTGGAATTAAGCCCATCTCTATCACTGGCACTAAGAACCTTGTGCGCCGCGCCATCAACTACGCCATACTGAACAAGCGAAAGGTCGTCACGCTCGTTCACAAGGGCAACATAATGAAGTACACGGAGGGGGCTTTCCGCGAGTGGGGATATGAACTGGCGACGGAAGAGTTCAAAGACGTGGTCATCAGCGAGAAGGATTTGTGGGACAAGCTGGACGGGAAACTCCCCGAAGGGAAAATCCTGATTAACGACCGCATAGCCGACTCTATGTTCCAGCAGCTTCTGCTCAGGCCGCAGGAGTACGAAGTGCTGGCGACGCCTAATCTGAACGGTGATTATCTGTCGGACGCTGCGGCAGCGCAGGTCGGCGGACTCGGCATGGCTCCGGGCGCAAACATAGGCGACAACGCGGCCATCTTCGAAGCCACGCACGGCACCGCGCCCAAGTACGCAGGTCAGGACGTAATCAATCCAGGCTCAGTCATACTATCGGGCGTGATGATGTTCGACTTCATGGGCTGGAACGAAGCGGGCCAGCTTATAGTGGACGGCCTGACGGAAACCATAAGACAAAAGCGCGTCACCTACGACCTGCACCGCCAGATGGAAGGCGCAACCAAAGTCAGGACGAGCGAGTTCGCAGACGCAATTATTGAGAATATGAAATAGCTGTCAGCCGTCAGCCATCAGCATTCAGCTATTGTCTTTAGCTGACCGCCGATGG
>JACVRN010000057.1 GCA_014534425.1 Pyrinomonadaceae bacterium | reverse complement strand
GCGTTGCCTGGCACGGCGGAGCGTTCCCTGGCACGGCTATCTCATGCCCTGAGAGGCGATTAGCGTTGCTGGGGAGGAAGACGGCGGTGCCTGTAGCGTGGAGAGCGGGAGAGCGGGCGATTTCAAACTAACCCACTAATCTTGAGAGGTGGTTCTAGCGCAGGCCGATTTGCTCGGTGCCGAAGGTGCCGATGCCGTTGAGGCGGAAGCTGAAGACGAAGCGGTTCTCGTGGCGCAGGCCGACGTTGAAGGTGTAGTACTGGGCTACGACCGAGCAGCAGTCGAACGTGTAACCGAGCGTGACGGTGGAACTGACCAGCTTTGACGCCTTGTTCGGGCGATCCTGAAAATCGAAGAAGATGCTGGTGCCGCCGAAAAGCCCACGGCCCTGGTCTCCCAGAAAAATGGAAGGACTCCACTGCGACCCGCGCAGAGTTCCAGGCTCAAGGCCGCGCGCATCCGCGAACTGCTGAAGGCTCGGCGCAAGGTTTATAGAGCGCGTGTAGTAGAAGGTCTGGAAGACGTGAATCAAGGACGGCCTGTCGTAACCGAAGGTCACGGACAGGTTCCTCAGTCCCCCACCCTGCACGTCCAAATCCGTGCGCGCGTCGGCCAGCAAGTACCTGCGCGGGCGATAGCGCCCCTCAATCGTGACGGGCGAAAAGCGGCGCGGCACGCCTCCGTAGGTGAAGCCCGAAAAGGTGTTGATGGGATAGAACTGGTTGCGCTGACCCGGCACCAGAGCGCCGCCGAAATAAGGGTCGAAGAAATATTTCCCGCGAATGGTGATGGAGAGCGCTTCGTAGGGCTGTGATGAAAGCGGCGCTCTGCGACCAGTGCCTTCGGGCAAGGCACGGTCGGACACGTTCTCCGTCGAGCGACGGGTAAAGAAGCGGTTCGCTACGCCGTACTCAATCTCGTTGGTGTCGGCTATGGCGTCCACCATGTCAAAGCGTATGATGCGCTCGAAATTCGAGATGCCGCTAATCTTTCTATAAATGAAGTATGGCTCTATGACGTGGCGAAAGAAGAAGCGCCCGCCCTTGCGGAAATCGCGGGCCAGAGCAGGTGGCCGCACGTCCAACTCAAACTCGCCGTAGCCTCGCACCAGGTCTCTGGGCAGGACGAGCCGCGTCGCGGGGTCAATCGAATTCGAATAGTAGGTCGCGCGCACGCCAGCCGTGGCCGTCACAGACCATCCACTGAAATTCAAAGGCAGAGAGAAGCGCGGGAAGACATCCAGGCGCTGCACTATGGATGGCGTGATGATAGGAAAGCCGCCGCGAACCTGCTGTGTAAAGAGCGTCAGGTCTTCGGGCGTCTCCTTGCGGCTCATGCCTTCGATTGCGCCGTCTATGGAGAAGTAGAGCGGAACGCGCTCGAAAAAGCGCAGGGCCGAGGCTCGCTTCTCCAGGCTGATGGAAGGAAGCTGGCGTATGCGTATGCGAGATGTTCCGAGCGTTGTGACCTGCGTGCGCGCCAGAAAGTTGAAGCTGTAGTCACCGAAATTCTTGTTGAGATAGACCTGCGAGCGCTCTTCGGGCGAGATGGCCGCCTGCACCTGGTCTGAGAAGACCTGCCGGAAAGTCAGGTTCGAGGTGACGTTCACGTCAGCCGCCGCCATGAACCCGTTCGGAAAGTAATGCACGCCGTCTACGTAAAAGCTTGAGCCGCCCTGGTCAGGGTGCGCGGCGTCCGCCTTC
Organism: Pyrinomonadaceae bacterium; assembly: GCA_014534425.1. GTDB lineage: Bacteria > Acidobacteriota > Blastocatellia > Pyrinomonadales > Pyrinomonadaceae > JACVRN01. The sequence goes on along the minus strand of JACVRN010000057.1, from coordinate 26,039 downwards.
GGGCCGAAGATTCTATCCTTGACGGCATAGAATCCAAGGTTCAGATAGGAGCGCGAGTTGGCGCGCGTCCTCAAATCCATGCCGAAGCCAAGCCCGCGCTGCGAGTAGATGTCGTTGCGAAACGTCACGTCCGCAGAGCGCCCAAGGGTTTGATAGTAGGCGTTCGAGAGACGAAAGCCCTTGTCGCCTGAGCCTGAGAAGGTCGGAGTCAGAAAGCCGGAAGCGCGGTCTCGCCGCTTGAGCGAGATGGAAGCAAAGGGCAGCCAGATGACCGGAACGCCCTTGACGCGGAAGGTTGGCTGGCCCAGGCGCACGCGGTCGTTCTGTTTAATCACGGCTCGCCGCGCACGAAAGCTCCACTTGGGCACGTTGTCGTCGCCGCACGCGGTTATCTGCCCGTTGATGACTACGATGGTGTCCAGGCTCACCTTCTCTACGCTGTCGGCTATGAAGTACATGATGGTGCCGTCATTCGTCTGGTTGGTGAAGCCCGTGGAGTTGACGAAGAATCCGAGCTTGGTTCTGTAGTTCCACTCGGCGCGCGTGCCCGTGATGCGCTGGCCCGGCTCCTGGTCAAAGACCACGTTGCCTTCCGCCACCACACGGTTGCTCGCCTCGAAGACCGTCACCTTGTCCGCTTGCAGGCGATAGGTTCCTATGCGCGCATCTACGTTCCCTTCATACACGAAGACCCGCGCCTCTTTAGGCCCCGTGACGCTCTCGCGGTCAGCGCGCACGTCCAGCGTATCCGTGGCCTGCGGCCCTTCGCCCGTCTTCAGGGGCAGGCGCGGGCGTATGGGCTGCGGCTGCTCAAGCGGGTTGACGTTGGGCGTGTCCGTAATCGGGTTGGTCACGCGGCGGTCGACCGGATTCGGCTGCTGCGCGTGTGCGATTGAAGCCACAAAGCAGACTAATAGGAGAGACGCGAACAGAATCGCCGCCGGAGCGCGCAAGCTTGAGGGGGGAAAAACCTTGTGCAAGGACTTGGCCTTAAACCTCTAAAGAGAAGAGCGCTAAGTGTTGGGAGCAGTTTTATTGCCTGGCGCTCAAGCCCCAAGAATTATCGAGAACGGGCCAGATGCTAACACAAGCGAAAGCTAAAAGGAAAAAGTAAAGGAAGAAATTAACAGGGATGGACAGGATAGAGAGGATAAAGAAAAGACAATAGTTCTTCTTCTTTTATCCTGCTTATCCTGTCCATCCTTGTTTGAATCTACCTTTGCCTTTTTACTTTCGCCTTCTTATGATGCCGAGCGAGATGGCGGAGCGCATCAGTTTGATGATTGTGGCGGGCGAAGCTTCGGGCGACGCTCACGCCGCCTCGCTCGTGCGCGCTTTACGAGAGCGTGCGCCACAAACCCGATTTCATTTCTTCGGCGCGACGGGCAGAGAGATGCGCGCCGCAGGCGTAGAGTCAACCGTGCGCTCCGACGACCTCTCTATCCTGGGACTGGCGGAGATAGGCCGCGCGCTGCCGCGCTTCTGGCGGGCTTACAGCGCGCTCAAAAGTGAAGCCGTCAGCGCCGCGCCGGATGCGGTCGTCCTGATTGACTGGCCCGACTTTAATCTCAAGCTTGCCCGCGCGCTTCACAGAAAAGGCACGCGCGTTATCTACTACATCAGCCCCCAACTCTGGGCCTGGCGCTCGCATCGCGTGCGAAGCCTGAGGCGCAACGTAGACCTGCTGTTCACGATTCTTCCCTTTGAAAAAGAGTGGTACGCCGCGCGCGGCGTTCATCAGGTAGAGTTCGTGGGCCACCCGCTCGCGGGCGAAGTTCAAGCGAGCATGAGCCGCGAAGAGTTCTGCAAACGTCACCAGCTTGAGCGAGCGCGCCCCATCGTCTCGCTTCTTCCGGGCAGCCGCCACAAAGAGCTTCAGCGCATACTTCCCCACATGCTCGAAGCCGCGCGCCTGCTCTCACAAAAGCGCGGCGACATTCAGTTCGTATTAGCGCTCGCGCCCACAAGGCCGCGCGCAGAAGCTGAAGCGCTCATCAATATCGCGCGCAAAGTCTCTCTCACCTGGCCTCAGACGCTCCGCGTCGTAGAGAATGAGACGCGCGAGGCTCTCGCGGTCTCGGACGCCGCAGCCATCACGAGCGGCACAGCCACGCTCGAAGCCGCGCTCCTCAACGTTCCGCAGGTCATAGTCTACAAAGAGTCCCTCATCAACTGGCACATCCTCGGCAGCCTCATCACGACCGCGCACTACGGGCTGCCGAATCTGATTGCGGGCGAGCGCTTGGCGACAGAGTTGATACAGAACGACCTGACGGCGGAAAGATTGGCGGAAGAACTGCTGGCGCTTCTGGATGAAGAACGCAATCGTGAGTTTCGTTCGCGCCTGAGCGAGGCGACAATCAAGCTCGGCACAGGCGGCGCAAGCTTACGCGCTGCCGACGCGGTGCTGCGCGCCGTTCGAGAATGGAAGCAGAGCGACTGAAAGACTGTCTAACGCGCGCTTCTGTTGAGAGATTGAAACTCTAACTTCCCCACTTATCCCAGACTGCCTTAGCGATTTTTGCTATCACTGCTTCGCGCGTGGCTTCGTCGGCAGGCGAGTCCGAGACGAAGACGGCTATGGCTACGTGACGACCGTTGGGGAGCGTGATGATTCCTATGTCGTTGGTAGCGGCATTGATGCCGCTTGAATTGACTCCAGACGTTCCGGTCTTATGCGCGACCACAGCGCCCTTCGGCAGAAGTCCCTTGAGCCGCTTCGGGCCGGTAGGGGATTCGGTCATGAATTTCAAGAGCAGCGCGTTGCTTTGTTCCGAAAGCCCTCGCCGCTCGTAGATGGCGCGCAGTAATTGTATGGCCGCTTCAGGCGAAGCCCAGTTGCGATACTGCGTCTGCCAATCCTGTCCAATCTCCTTCTCTGTATTGGCTACGATTATATCGCTGACTTTAAGCTCGCTCAGATATTTGCCGACCGCTTCGGCTCCGCCCGCTAGCCTGAGCAGCACATCCGAAGCAACGCCGTCGGATTCCGAGACCGCAAAGCGCAGAAGCTCTGCGACGCTTAACTCCACGCCGTCAGGGTTCCTGTCTCGAATAGGACTGTGTTGTTCCTTTTTCAGGTAATCGCTTTTTTCAACCCGCACGCGCTGCTCAAGCTTTATCTTCCCTGCATCAACCTGCGCCAGCACAGCCATGCCAATCGGCACTTTATAGACGCTCTGCATAGGGAAATGCTCTTTACTATTAAGCGCGGCGCTCGCGCCCGTCTCAAGCAGAACGGCTTGCACGCCCACGCGCCCACGCGCGGCGGCTGCTATCTGCTCAATCTGCGCCTGCAATTCCCCGCTTCCCTTCTCATCTGTTTTCGCGGCTTCGGAGTTCGCGGTGTTGCCTGCGCGATTAGCATTTTGAGTCGCAGTGGTGGAGCCTGTGCAGGCCGTGATGAAAGAGGCAGCCATGAGAGCGTAAGCCGACAATATTCTCTTCATTAAATTACGTTCCTTCTTTTTTCAGAGACCTACATGCCTTCATACTCTCTTATCAATTGCCCGTCCACAAAGACGCGGTACTTCTGATTCCTGAGACCGGCCAGAAAAAGCTTTCGCCGCTTCTCTATCCTGACCGCGTGCCGCTCATTGACGCCTACGACGAAGTCGTAAGTCTTGACCAGCGAGATAGAGAACATACGAAGCTCGTTGACCACCTCCTGATTGTCAACGTAGATACGCATGGTGCCTATCATCTGGTCAAAGTTCAGACTGACCAAGTGCTTTTCATGCTCGCCAACTTCAAAAGAGAATTGCATGAGTCGCCGCTCACTCCTCTTTGTTCTCTTCAAGACGCGCGAGGACTTCCTTCATCTGCCGCCGAAGCTCTTCGACTTCGGCCCGCATAGTGGGCAGCCGTCCCCAGTGCGCGTTGAGCCGCTTGTATTCATCGAGCGGGCGCGCAGGGATTCCCCAGACGACGCTTCCGGCGCGCACTATCTTGCCCGGCAGGATGCCTGCCTTGGAGCCTATGATTGCGCCGCGACGAACGCGCGCGTGGTCGCCCATCCCGACCTGTCCGCCAATGATGGCGTCGTCTTCTATCACGGTCGAGCCTGAGATTCCGGTCTGCGCTGCGATGACTACGCGCTCGCCAATCTCTACGTTGTGCGCTATCTGAACCAGATTATCAATCTTCGTGTAGCGGCCTATGCGCGTCCGGCCCAACGCGCCCCTGTCAACGCAACTCGCCGCGCCTATCTCAACGTCGTCTTCTATCAGCACAGTCCCAATCTGCGGGAACTTGTGGCGACGATTCTCCGCGTCCCGCACGTAGCCGAAGCCGTCCGCGCCAACAATCACGCCCGCATGAAGAATGACGCGGCTCCCAATCGTCACGCGGTCATAAAGCACCACGTTGGGGCGAAGCACACAGTCGCTCCCGATTAAGACATCGTCGCCAACGCTCACGCCCGCGTGAAGCTGTGTGCCGGAACCAATGCGCGTTCGCTCGCCTACGTGGACGTGCGGGCCTATGTAAACGCTCTCGTCAACCTGCGCGCTCTCGGAGATGATGGCCGTGGGATGACGCGCGGGCGCGAATCTTTTTGGCGGGTGCAGAACTTCAGCGATTAGCGCGAAGGCTAGTTTCGGACGCGCCGCTTCCATCAGGCACGGCGCGTTCGCCTCTGCGCCTTCCGGTACAATGACGCAGGAGGCGCGCGTCTCCTTTACGCTCTCAAGCAGTCGCGCGTCCTCCACGAAAGCTATGTCGCCTTCCGCAGCGTCGCTTAAAGAGGCCACGCTCTTGATACGCACACTAGCGTCGCCGCGCACTCGCCCGCCGACAAGCGCGGCCAACTCTGTTACTGTTTTTCCTTCGTCGTCCATCAAATTTGTTCAGCAGTACGGGAAGTCTCAGAATCCGCGCTCTCTACTTTCCTCACGCGCTCGCGCGTGAAGCCGCGCTCGGAGCCGCGTATGAAGTTCGCCAGGTGGCGCACGTTCTCTTCTTCCATCTTCTCCATCCGATGAAGAGCCTCTTCGAGCGGCAGGCCGCGACGAAAGAGAATCACGTAAGCCTCTTTCAGTACGCGGCGCGCCTCCTTGGAAAAGCCCGCGCGGCGAAGCCCTATAGTGTTCAGCCCGCGCACGCGCGCAGGGTTTCCGTCCGTGGTAAAGAACGGCAGCACGTCCTGCACTATCTTAGATTTTCCGCCGACCATAGCGTAGCGCCCTATGCGTATGAACTGGTGACAGCCCACGTTGTTCGAGAGAAAGGCGTGGTCTTCTACAGTGATGTAGCCCGCGAGCGCAACCTCGTTGGCAAAGATGTTGTCGTCGCCAATCACGCAGTTGTGCGCGATGTGAACGCCTATCATCAGAAAGTTGCGCGAGCCTACGCGTGTTGTGTCGCCTTCGCCCGCCGCGCGGTGTATGGTCACGAACTCGCGTATCAGATTATCGTCGCCTATCACAAGACGGCTACGCTCTCCCTTGAACTTCACGTCCTGCGGCAAGCCGCCCAGGACTGCGTGCTCGGCCACGCGGTTTCCGCGTCCCAGAGTGGTGTGGCTTTTAATGACGGCGTGAGAGTTAATTTCGCAGTCCGAGCCAATCGTCACGTCATCTTCTATGACGACGTACGGGCCTATGCGAACATTGTCGGCTATCTTTGAATGCGGGCTGATTAAAGCTGTCGGATGAATGCTCACGGTGTCGCTACTTTTCTTCCAGGTACCTTGTAATCTCTTGAGGCGTGAGGGGGCGAATGGGAATCTGCTCTATACGGTTCTCCGCCATCTTCAGCAACTCCTGCGGCGTCATGTTGTTCAACAGATTCCGGTCAATTCTTTGGAGGTTCCAGATGCGTGCCGTCTTATCCTGGCTGACCGTGGCTAATAACTTCCCGTCCGGGCTGAAGGCCAGCGCCCAGATCATGGAGTTTGTGCCGACGTGGCCGAGCAACTCCTGCGGCTTGCGTCCCCCCTGCGGGGTCTCGCCGCGCCATTGCCAAAGAAGCGCAGGGCCATCCCTCTGCCCTGTCGCCACAATATTATCGTCGGGGCTGAAGGCTACGCCTTGAATCCCAAGTGATGAGTTGGATAACAGCACATGATAATGCGGGTCATCAGGTTTTTTCCAATCCCATACGCACAGAACATTAGTGCCGCAAATCCCGGCGACGTAATTTCCATCGTGGCTGAAAGCAACTCTGTAAGAAGAGTTCGTAGGCTGTAACGGAGCAGGCGTGCGAGCACGCGCCCCGGCGCTCGTATCCCACTTCCATACAATCACGCCCCACTTTGCGCCCACTACAAAGTACTCTCCGTCAGGGCTGAAGACGGCATTCCAGACCTCCTGTCTTTCAGGTACTTTCCATAACATTTTAGGGCCAGTGCCTTTAGGGTCGGCTTTCCATTCCCAGCCGTCAAGGAGTCCCATGCCGGTTATCAGGATATAGCGACCGTCGGGACTAAAGGTTGCGCTCCACAATCCTGCTTGCTCTTCGCGGCGGGCTATGACCTGCGGAGCGTTCGTCTTCCAGTCGGCCCATACGCGAACTTGCTTGTCGTTGCTGGCCGTGACGATGTAGTTGCCGTCCGGGCTGAAAGCGACATTGGGGACAGGCCCCTGATGTTCACCAAGGACGCTGACGAGCTTGCCCGTCTCGACTTCCCACACGCGAGCGGTCTTGTCCCCCCAACTGGACGTTGCCAGATATTTACCGTCGGGACTGAAGGCCACGCCGCGCACCTCCGCCTCGTGCCCGCGCAGCACAAAACGGGTCTGCTCCATAAAGAGCGCTTCTTTCAAAGCATCTATAGCGTGCTGCGTCATGCCTATTTCCGCAGCCGTTACAGCCAGGCGCAAGCTGAGGTCTGGGTCGTAATCGGCATTGTCCAGAGCATACGCGGCAATCTCTCTTGAACGACTATCAACCTTTGCTTTCTGGAGGTCTTTCCTCTGGCGCAACGCCACGCCTAGAAGCAGGGCCGTGATGATTAAGATAACTGATAAGCCGGTTGCGCCCCATCGCAGGCGACGCGCACGCTGCTGCGCCTGTCTGAGCTTGGCCTCGGCGCTTGCGCGCTCCCCCGCCAGCTTTCTTTCGGCTGCGAGACGCCTCTGCTCCTGGCTGTAGCGCGTGCGCCAGTCGAGCACCGCCTGCGCCAGCACGTCATGAAAAATCTCGTAGCGAAAACCGTCCTCCTGTCCGGGCGGCGGCGCTATGGGGCGAAGTATGCGAACCGTGGGAGAGCTTAGCAGCTTCAGCACAGGCTCCACGCGCTCCACAGGCATCTCGGCATAAGAGATAAGGTCGTCGGTCGTGTGCGCTATCTTGCTGCCCGAAGGCGTGACCAGAAAGCGGAAGAGTTGCGCGGCCACGTCCTTTTCCGAATCCGAAAGCTGCTCCATCACCTTGTCCAGGTGCGTGCGTATGATGCGCTCTGCGCCGCCGAGCCGCTCCAGCGTCTCCAGCCTCAGAACGTGAGAGCCTTCCGCTCGCTCTTCATCCCAGATGCGCGTCAGCACCATCTGAAGAAACGGAGTCTCTATGCGCTCGGAGCCTTTTTCTTTCTCCTGCGTCGTCTGCCCGCGCGCTGCGCCGAGGGTTACGCGGCCCGCCTGTATTTCGTGGAGCAGCGTTTCCACGAGCGCGTCTTCTATCTCCATAGGCGGCTCGCCCGCCGGAAGCAACTGGTTATACTTCTCAAGCGGCTTGCGAATGGCCGTGCGTCCAGCCTCTTCGTCCAGGTGCTTCAAGCGAAGCATGTTGCCCATCAGCTTGGGCACGCGCCCGCGAAAGCGATCCAGACGGCTCAGGCTGTCTTCCCTCAAGGAGAGCAGAAAGTTTGCGTCAACGTCCTGGCGATTAACCGAGCGCGCCCACTCCGCGTCGAAGCCTTCCGCGCTACTGGAATGTTCGTGATAGAGAAAGAACTCTTCGAACTGGTCGAAGATGAAAAAGACAGGCCCGCGAAGGATGCGGTTGCAGGCTATGAGGAACTCGTCTAGCGGCAGAGCGAAATCAACCTTTGCTTCTTTACCGGTCGCCTCCTTGACGGCTTTCAGGATTTCCGTCCTCAGCATTGAGGCGAACTGCGCGTCCTGCCACCAGCGAAAGATGACCACGGCGACGTTCGGCGTCTGACGAAGAAGCGGCACCACGCCCGCCAGTAGCACGGAGGATTTCCCCACGCCGCTCTCTCCGTAAAGCACCGTCAGGTGCGCGGCGTAGAGATTCGACGCGATGATTTCGGAATCACGCTCGCGCCCGAAGAAGAAGGCTCGGTCTGCTTCCGTGTAGGGTTGCAATCCCTTGTACGGGCAGAAGTCCTGTGGCAGAGGTTCAGTCATAAGGGGGATTTTTTTTCAGACGCCGCGTGCGCGCATCTTCTCAACGAACTCGTTTATGTCCACGTCGTAAATCTTAACCTTTCGCGCGCTCCACAGCTCTGTCTCAAGGTCGGAGGGCCTGAACTGTATGGCCCACGAGCGCAGTTCTTCCTCGCTATCATCTTCACTCGACGCGCTCGCTTCATCCACGGTCGGGAGCACCGTTCGCAGATTCTTCAAGACGACGCGCAGGTTCCAATCCCTCAAGCCGTAGCCTAGGAAGAGGAAGTGGCGCGTGCGAAAGTGGCGCATGAACTGAGCGGGCACAGCCGTCTGTCCGGTCATGCGCGAGAGAAAGTCTATGTAATCGTCTTCGGTGATGACGTAGGAATCCCACTTGGCCGTCGCCCTATCCACGGTGCCGTGCATCTTGTAAATGACGTTCGTATTTTTAAGGTCAATGAAGAGTTGGTTGGGCGGCACGACTTCAGGCTCCTGTATGCCGTGCTTCCACCAGAGGACGGAAGCCTCCACGTCCTTTCTATCCGTGGGATGAATGACCAAATCATAGGGCAGGCCGAGTCGATTGAACGCCTGCTCCGTCAGGTCGTCATAATTTGTGGTGACGATTAGAAGCGGCGTGTTGCGGCCAACCTCTGCCAGATAATTGTGTATGCTCGCAGGCTCGAAATCGCGGTCGAAGATGTCGTGCAGCCGCTCGCGCAGGCGACGCCGCGCGCTCGTCTCAACAAAGTAAGACGAGACCTTTGCGAGGTCTGTTATCTCGTCATCATTCTCAGCCGGGAAGTTGCTCATGTCTGCCAGAAAGCGCGAGAGTTCCACACCGCTCGGCAGAAAATTTGACTCCTTGGCATCCCACTTCGCGCTGGGAGCCGGACGCGCGCCGAAGTTGACGCCCGCCCCCAGGAAAGGCACCACCTCTCCCTTCTTCAACAGGTCTGCGATTTCACCATAAGGCGGCGGCATAATTGATTTCCCTTAACCTGAATGTACTACCAACGTCATCAACTCTAACGACGCGACTTCTTTCGTCCGGCTTTTGAAGAGGACTTTCCGGCCTTGCGGCTTCCGGTTTTCTTAGAGCCGGGCGCGGCTTTCCTTTGCGTCTTACTCTTTCCACCTTCATCTTCCGCTTTATCCGTCGGGTTGAAGAGTTGAAAGTAAGGGTTGCCGTAATGCTGGTACGCGCCCCAGGTCGAGACGCCCTCTTCCATGTTGGCGATGGCTATGCGCCCCTCGCGCATGGCGTAGTGCATGGGCTTCGGCGTCCCCCTCGAATAGCTTCCGTCTTCGCCCACCTGTATCCCTAAGAGCCAGCCGTAGAGCGTGAGCGAAAAGACGCGCGCCGCCAGATCGTCCACGGGCCAGGCCGTGCAGACGAAGTTCGCCACGCCGCGCATGAAGAAGGCTTCGGCAAAGCTTGGGGCAAGCTCAGCCGTTCGCTCGCGCGAGCGGTCGGGCGTGATGCCGGATTCGCAGGCGTTGGAGAAGACGAACTTCGGTATGCGGTCAATGCGATTAAGCTCGTTGGCGGAGAGCCGCTCGTTCTTCTGCATGTTGAAAATCCAACCGGAGCTTGAAGGGTCTTTGACGTTGTACTCGCAGTGTCCGGCGTAGTGCAGCAGGTCGTACTGCCTGACCATCAACTCGCGCAGGACGTTCGTGCGCGTAGCTTCTACAGGCCCAAAGAGACGCACGACCTCTACGCGAGTGTCTTCGAGCCTGTCGCTGTAGACGGTGTTGTAGCTCTCGAAGATGTCCGCCACGGCAGCGCCCTCTTCCTGCGCGCCCGGCAGATGCGCGTCCTCCGCAGGGTCAGCGACGACCAGCACTCTCAGCACGCGACGCGGCGGCGGCGGCGGCTCCGGCGGCGGAGCAAAGGTCGTACGCAACTGCCTCGTAAAGCCTCGACTCGTTCCTAAGAATCTGTCAGCCTTAAATTCGTTGTCTTCATGCGCGACCGCTACGCCTCCGGTCGCGGCAATCAACTCCGGCTGCGCGACCATCTCCCAGTGTATGCGCGCCGTCGTAGAGTCAAGCATCATCACCACGGGCGCGTTGTTATAGAGTTGTCGGCGCAGGTCGTCCGGCATCAGCAGTTCTTCCAGAAAGCGACCGCGCTCAAGCTGCATGGCGGGATTCTGCTCGCCCGCAAGCTCGTCGTTGGCCTGCATGATGACCTGCGGGTCAATGCGTATCTCCCGCTCAGGCAAGGAAGCCGAATCTGTGATGGCCCCGAAGCGATAGGCCTTGCGCGTCATATCCAGCCCCAGGGTGAGACGCGAAGGCACAGGGCTTTCAAGCTCGCTCTGTTTCGTCTGCCAACCCTTGAGATTGCGCTCAAGCTCGGCTCGCGCCGTCTCAAAGGCCGCGCGCTCGACCTTTGCCAACTGCTCGCTGGTCAGGGGCGTGTAGACTATCTCAAGGCCGTGCTTGCGCTGCCGCTCCTGCTCGCGCAGTATGACATCCTGTATGGCCGGAACCTTGCGCGGGTCGAACTCTACAATCGTGATGCGTTGCAGCCTTCTTTGGTCGTCATCGCGCGAGCCTGTGACGGCGCGACGCACGCCGTTCATCCAGGCGGAGATGGCATCCGTCAAATTCAGATTGCCAACGCCTATGCCTATCACAACGGTCGCCATGTGTCGCTTGCCCATGCGCCCCAGAGACCAGCAAAGCTCGCGCACCAGGACAGTCAACTCCGGCACGCCGAAGCGGCCAGGCTCGTCCATGCCCGCGATGGCTATGATGCGGCCTGAGGTGTTCGGGCGCGGGTCGGGCAGGAAAAAGGGCTGGCCCAGTTTGCCGTGAATGATGCCGCGCTCGGTGTACTGCGTCAGGATGAGGTCGGATTTCGATATCTCGTCGCCCGCGCCCGCAACTTTTCCAGGAAGCGCTGCGCTGATGGCGCGGTCAAGCTGAAGCTCTGCGGCCTGCGGCTGCACGCCTATGTAGTGGCCCACGGCGATTGCATCAACGGGAGCGCCGCCACTCTTTTGAAGCTCCGCATAAAGCTCTGTGCTTTCAATCGCGCCGTGCACGAGTCCAATCTCTATGCGCGTGCTCTCTATGGAAAGGTCGCCGCCTGCCTCCTCCACATCTGACATCGGCGAGAGCCACTGCTCGTCGCCGCGAGAGCCAAGATATTCTCTGGTCAGCGTCTCTTCCACCTTTCGCTCCTCCGGGCTGACGCGAGTCGTGGCGAGTTCCGCGCTTCCTTCTTCATCACGGCTAAAGCGCGCGTCGCCACTGCGGGAAGCGAGCGATGCGCGGCCCAGCCGCATGCGCCTGAGCGAGATTTCAAGCTGTCGCTCGTCCTCTTTCGCTTTATCCTGGGCCTGCTGGCGAAGGTTCCTGGCGCTGCGCTTTTCAGCGCCACGCCGCGCGGGCAACTCCTTCTCAAGCCTGCCGGTCGCGCCCGTCTCAAGCAACTCCGTCAAAGCGTCCAGGATTTTCGCGTTTGAAGAGAGATTGCCGTGCTCCTCTTTGATGTAGTAGACGGGGCCGACCTGCCGACCGTTGCGGCGCAATAGCCCCAGCGCGTGCGGCACCCTTCCATCGCCGTCCAGCGTCACGTCATAAGCTTCAATCGTGCCGATTTTCTTGAAGTCCCGTATGCTGCTGAACGTCGGCTGCCCGTAGCCCGCGACGTATATCATGCGCGCTTCGTCAACTACATCGCTCAAGTACTGGTGATGGGCCAGGGCGTTGTCCAGATGGCGCTGCGGGACGTTCGCGCCCGTGTAGGTTCCTGCGTTGTAGAGCGGCTGCATCTCCGGCATGACCTGCGGCGACGGCAACATCTGGTAAGAGCCTACGAAGGAGTTCAGTATCTCAAGAAGCTCAGTGCGGCTGTGTCGTATGTCCAGGAGCGCAAGCTTCCTGACCATGCTCTCTATGCCCGTGACGGTCTGCGGGATGGCGAACGAGCCGTAATTCGGAGTGCCCAGCATGACTAGGCGGCCACCTCTTCGCCCGTTCTCTTTCTCGTCCCACATGCTCTTCCATCGCTCAGGATATTTTTTGATAAAGGTGCGCGCCACCAGCCCGCCCATAGAGTGCGCGACCAGGTGAACAGGCTCTCCGTCCTTGAACCACCCGTCTATCTGCGCCTCAAGGTCTGTCGCCGCGAGCTTTAAATCTTTTCGCCAGTCGAACCAGAAGGCGCGCACGTTCCATTTCTCGGAGAGTGAAAGCAGCAGTTCGCCGTAGTAGCGCTTCATGATGCCGCTTGCGCGCACGTCATAGCGCTCGTCGTATTCGCTGCGCCCGTCGTCTCCCAGTCGAAGACGGCCCAGCCAGCCGTTCATAATCTTGAGGGCCTTGACCCAGATTTGGTCGCTTGAGCCTTTGCGGTCTGTGGCCGTTAACTCGCCGCCCATGATGCCGTGAATGGCTACGACATTTCCCCTTTCGGCGCTCTGGCCGCGAGAGCGCGCAAGGCTTCTGGAGACGTTACGCTTCAAGGCCATGCTGTGCATGCGCTGGTATCGCTCCGGCCCAAGATGAGTCCTCAAAGCCTCTTCCTCTTCACGGGTCGGCTGCCTGAGCAACTCGGCCAACTCCTTCGTGTCAGCCGCTTCGACCTGCGCTATGAAAGCCTTTTCATTGAACATACGCGAACTCTGTTCTCCTTAAAAAAGTGGAAGCCTGTTTGGAAGTGCACTCGAGTTTGATTGCGCCGAGGGTTTTCAGGAAGCCGTACAGAAAGATTCCAAGTCCTGCTTATACGCCCGACCTTTCCGGCCTGTCAATAAAAAACGGCCAGATGTGTGTAGCGCATAATTGCCTGCTTGCCTTTACGGCCCTATGACACTATCATGTGTCATTGCAATGCTTTTCCGGCTTTAGTGTGTCCGGGATGCAGGGCCATTGCAGTTTGAGAGAGATTTTCCAGGCTTTTATTCATACGGCGCGTCTTAATCAAGAGAGACGCGCATGGACGTGCACCAGAGGAGATTGAATTTCTTGTTCAGCGATCAATTTCGCAGAAACGAATCCGAAAAGCAGCGCTTTAGCGGCGTGCGTTCAAGCTCGCTTGTTTCCAATCTTTCTGATGTAGCGTGGAAAGTTTTCCAGTCGGTCAACCGCCGTCTGCCCGAAGGCGAGGCCATTCATCCGAAGTGGGCACCCGCGCCGCTTTTAAAATCCTACGAGCGCACAAGCCCGCCCCTGGGTTTCCCGCGCGAGACGGATTCTCTTTGCCCGCGCTGCGTCAAAGAAGTTCGTAACGCTGTGATAACCGGCGCTGTGCAGCTAGACACCTTGATGCATTCGCATCCGGGCGAGATTAAGGCGCAGATTCTTGAAGAAGCGGGCCAGGTCATTATGCGTAAGACCTGTCCGGTTCACGGCACGTTCGAGGACGTGATGGCGACCGACCCCGCTTTCCTGCGCCGCATAGAATCGCTCTTCTTCGGCAGAGACTTTCGCGCAGCCGAAGACGCAGGCGTGCATCATCACGGAACTTCAAACATCAAATTCGGTCGCGGCGCAGTGCTGACGGTTGACCTGACCAATCGCTGCAACATGATGTGCAATCCTTGCTTCATGGATGCCAACCAGGTCGGCTACGTGCACGAGCCAACGTTCGAAGACACGAAAGCAATCCTTGACCGTGCGGTTTCATTCAAGCCTCGCCGACAGGTCATCATTCTCTTTTCCGGCGGCGAGCCTACGCTCTCGCCTTATTACTTGGACGCGGTCGCTTATGCCAAGAAGATAGGCTTCTATCGCATCCTCGCAGCCACCAACGGCATACGCTTCGCGGAGGATTTGGAGTTCTGCAAGGCCGCCAAAGAGGCAGGGCAGCACGGCGTCTACTTGCAGTTCGACGGCGTCTCGGAAGAGAAGAACAAGCACAGGGGCGTAGGCAATCTCTTCGACGTAAAGCTACAGGCGATTGAGAATCTGGCGAAGGTCGGCATCAAGGTCACGCTTGTGACTACCATCGTCAACACCATCAACAACGACGGCATCGGACAGATTGTTGAGTTCGCCGCCAAGAACATTGACAAGGTTCAGACCATAGCCTTTCAGCCTGTCTCTTTCACGGGGCGCGACGAAGACGTGCCCGACGACGTTCGCATACAGCAGCGCTACACGCTCGCGGGCATGACGCACGATTTGAAAGATCAGTTGAACGGCGGCCTTCAACCCTTGCGCGACTGGTTCCCGCTCTCTTCCTATTCGGCTTTCACTTCCGTTATGGACATGCTGCAAGGAGCCGATGCGCCGTGGGGATGGTCTAGCTGTAACTGCCATCCGAACTGCGGCATCTTCACGCTCATGGTCGTGAATCGTAAGACGGGCGAATGGAAGTCTCTGTTCGAGTTCTTCGACTACGAGCAGTTCATGAAGGACGTGGCGCTCATCACGGACACTGCGCGCGGAAAGAAGCTGACCTACGCTCAGCTTGGCATGGCAATCATGCGAAACTTCGACGCGCGCCGTGCGCCCGAAGGATTTCCAATCTCGCAGATTATCAATCTCTTCAAGCCGTCTTCGACCAGTTCCAACTCTGACCGCAACGACCGCATGAAGACGCAGAGCGCTGGCGCGGACGACCCCAATGATGTTTGGAGAGTGCTCTGCGTGGAGGGCATGTGGTTCCAGGACTTGTTCAACTACGACTTCCGCCGCACAGAGATGTGCGTCATCCCCTACGGCACGCAGGAAGGCGAAATCTCCTTCTGCGCCTATAACACCGGAGTCGGCTGGCGGCAGATAATCGAGAACATGCACAAGACCGCCAACCTCGCTGAGTGGTACAATGAGCATGGCCGTCATCCCGTTTACGCCAAAGGCAAGACCGTGCCGCTTGAGACAACGCGCCACTCTTTAAGCCTGCCTATCATCAACTCGATTCTGGCGGAAGACAGAGACGAGCGCGACGCGAGCCTGACGCCTTTCCTGATTGAAGAGGAAGAAGAGGCTGCGGTGCGTTAAGATTTAGAGGCTCCGGCTTCAAACAAAAGGCCGTGCGAGATTCAATTTCTCGCACGGCCTTTTATCTTGAGAACTAATAACTCAGTGACGAGGCGGGGCGTCCGATTCGCTCTCGTTTTCAGGCTCGAAGGCTTGATGCGGGCGCTGCACTTCGCGCAGGCGCGCTACTGTGTCGCGTATGCGACCGGCCAGTTGCTCTATGGTCTCAACGCGGCGGCGCGCCGTGGGGCTTAGCTCGTCGCGCAGCAGAAGCTGTGCCTGGCCTATGACTCCTGTCAGGGGATTGTTAATCTCGTGACGGACGTTGGCTACAAGCTCGGCTATCTCTATCAGCTTCGATTCGTGTTCGGCAACGAGCGCTCTGAGGCGCTCTTCTTTAGCCTCGTCATCTGTCTTTGGCTTATCCATTATCGTCGTCCTCTGATTTTCGGCCAGCTTCACCCGTGCGGTTTCACATTGTGCTCTGAAGAGGTGCGGCTGAGCAAGGCTAAATTATCGGCAGACGTGAGCAGAGCGCTCGCCGCTCAGGTTTCAAAGCGCACGGAAGAGCATGTTATATTCTTCGCCGTGGGCGAGCAGATGAAAGCGCTGGTGGTTGACGACGAAG
This sequence comes from Pyrinomonadaceae bacterium, assembly GCA_014534425.1. GTDB lineage: Bacteria > Acidobacteriota > Blastocatellia > Pyrinomonadales > Pyrinomonadaceae > JACVRN01. Next base: position 10,175 of record JACVRN010000057.1, on the reverse strand, counting down.
CGGCTATACGCGACTTCGTGGGCGAAGTCCTGCGCGCGGACGGCTGGGTCGTTCAGGAAGCGGAAACAGCCGAGCGCGCCTTCGAGATGCTTCACACTCACGAATGGTCTCTGGTCTTCTGCGATGTCATGCTCGGCGGCGCGGACGGCTTCGCAGTCCTCAAGCGATTCACGGAAGAGCAACCCGAAGCGCAGATAGTCTTGATGACAGGACACGGCTCCGCCGTCGGCGCGCTCGATGCCGTCTCGCTAGGAGCTTACGACTATCTACTGAAGCCCTTCACCGTCAATGACGTTCTCTCGCTCTCTCGCTCAGTGCGCGAGCGCATACGCAGCCGCAGCCGCAAAGGAATCACAGGCGAGCTTCGTCCTGTTTATACTTCCGACATAGACCTCGTGGGCCACAGCGCAGCCTTCGTGGAAGTGATGAAGCTGGTCGGGCGCGTGGCCGTGACGAATCTTCCGGTTCTCATCACGGGCGAGAGCGGCACGGGCAAAGAGGTGGTCGCCCGAGCCATTCATCGTCGCAGCCCTCGCCGCGACATGCCGTTTGTCGCCGTCAACTGCGGCGCGATTCCTTCAGAGCTTATTGAGTCAGAGCTTTTCGGCCACGTTCGAGGCTCGTTTACGGGCGCAACTTTTGATAGACGCGGTTTATGGGAAGAGGCAGACGGCGGCACAGTCTTTCTGGACGAGATAACCGAGACGACTCCGGCCTTTCAGGTCAAACTGCTGCGCGCCCTGCAAGAGGGAGAGATAAGACGCGTAGGCTCGAACCGTCTCTTACAGGTTGACGTGCGCGTCATAGCCGCCACCAACCGCGACACAGACCTTGAGGTTCGACAGGGCCGCTTTCGTCAAGACCTTCTTTATCGTCTCAACGCCGTCACGCTTCATCTTCCACCGCTTAGAGAGCGGCGCGAGGACATTCGCTCGCTTGCCAAACGATTCGCAGAGCGCGTGCATCGTGGCGACGACCCGCCCGTGCGCTTCACGCCCGAAGCCATACAGATTCTTGAGAGCTACAACTGGCCCGGCAACATACGCGAGTTGGAGAACGCGGTCGTGCGCGCCGCAGCCCTCTGCGACCAGGTCGTCACGCCCGATGACCTGCCGGAGCGCATCAGAAACTTTCATCAACTTCCACCCGACGATGCCAGAGAGTCGCGCGCCAGGACTGAGGAAGACTGGCCTTCGCTTTCGGAACTGGAAGGTCGTTACGTGGCGCGTGTGCTGGCGCACACTAGCGGCAACAAGCAAGCTGCCGCTCGCGTCCTCGGCGTAGACCGCAAAACCCTCCAACGCATGCTCAAACGCCACAGCCAATCGAGCGACAAAGACTCCGCCCCACAGGACGGCCAGCCGAGTTGACAACCACCCGCCCGATTACGTAAATTCATTACTCCACTTGTTGGAAGATTATTTCAAAGAGCGCGCACTTAAACCCCGCGTATCTTTGAGTTATTGCCGGATGGTGAAATTGGCATCACACCTGACTCTGGATCAGGTTTTCTAGGTTCGAGTCCTAGTCCGGCAGCCAATTTAATTAACGAAAGGGTTCTGAAACTTATAAGCTTCAGAACCCTTTTTTATTATGCCCTTCGGTCGAAAAGAAGATCTGCTTTTATCTTTGAACAAAAAACGGCTACTCCCTGAGCAGAGCCAGGCGCGCCTGCAAGTTCGTTCTCTCTTGCTGCACCCGAGGCGAGAGTTGGGCGCTGAGATTGTCCAGTATTCTCACCAACGCCTGCCCCTTATATCCTACGAGTTCCAGCCACCGCGCGGCCACTTTGTCCGCTTCCATTTCGTAGCGCAGGCGCGCTTCGTCTAATGCCGAGGGGAAGGCGAACTGAAGAACTCTGCCTGTGATGACCGCCCGACGCGTGGGGAAGCGCTCCTGCTCATTAGGCGGGAGCGTGAGCGCGAGCGCAATCAGGCGTGATAGATGATGGCCCGTGACGTGCGCCGCTTCATGAGCAATCACAGCCGCCAACTCGTCGTCCGTAGAAGCTAACCGGACAAGCGCAGAGGTGATGTAGATGTAGCCCGGAGGAAAGCTCACAGCTTCGGCCTGAGCGCCTCGTATGATTTTAATCTTGAACTCCTGCTGCGGAATCACTGCGCGCAGCCGCAGCATGACGCTGTCCAGACGCGCCTGGTATTCCGCGTCGTCCAACCACGTGTGGCGCTGCTCATATAGATAGGCCAGGCGCTGCCCAACCGCCCGCTCTTCATCAACTGTTAGTAGATTCTGACGATAAGCCTCCGCACGCATCTTCTCCACCTCGCCCGGTTCTGCTGCGAAGGCCGCAGTAGTTGTGTGGAGGGCAAGATACACGACTAGACAGAGCGTCACTCTGTACGCTGTGGGGCAAGAGATATTCATTCTCGTTCTTCAAACTTAAACTCATAATGCACATAGTTCTCCAATCAAAGCCGCGCGGCTATACGCCTGATTGATTAAGAATGCTGGCAAATTGCCAGAATGGTTGGCTAAAGAAAAGTGTTGACAAAAATGTCACAACAATGGTAAAACTTTTTCGGTCGGCCTCATTCTGTGGGCGCTGACTAGCGAGAATTACCCGACTTTAATTCTTCCAAATCCCTCGTCCAGTCCATCGCGGTTTGTAATAAGCTCATAGTTCTCAGCAAGTTACACCCTGACGCAGGTTGAGAATTGTAGGCCCTGTGGGCATTAGTTTGCCCCATTGTATGAGCCGGGACGGACGCTTTCAGATGCGGCTCGCAGATTAAAACAGTCTGATACCAGCCTCCTCTAAACCCCCTTTTTGAGCCGCTAAGTGTTTAATCCTTAAGGAGAAAAGCTCAACATGAAGAAATCTTCGAAGAATCGCGCTACCCTGTTTGTCGTCACCTGCGCCCTGTTAATCGTAGGCGGCGCGGCTGTGTTCGCCAAGACGGGGGCGGCGCGTATGTTTATCAGCCGACCGGAAATCAAAGTCGCGCTGGCCGGGTCAGTGCATCGCGGCCAGGCGGATTTGCCGCTTGAGAAGGCCGAAGCCGTAGGTTCCGGCGAGGTTGTAAGCTGGAACATCGTTTCAAATAACGTAGGCAACGCGGCGGCGCACGACTACCAGACGGTCGGGCAGATTCCGAAAGGCACCTCTTTTGTAGAAGGCAGCGCGAAGGCCGAAGGCACCGCGACCGTCACCTACAGCATTGACGCAGGCAAGACTTTTACGGCCAAGCCCATGATCGCTGAGAAGCAGCCCGATGGCACCATGAAGCAAGTGCCTGCGCCCGTCTCCATGTACACGCAAGTGCGTTATGAGTGGACAGACCCCCTGGCAGCAGGCGGCAAGCTGACGGCCTCTTATCAAGTGCGCGTGAAATAGATTTTAGAGAGAGCGCGCCCTTCCTTCCCATACTCAAACCTTCCTGCGGCCCGAACCCTCCGCAGTGCCTTTTAAGGACGAAAGATGATGAGCAGATATAAGACCCGCCTCGGCGCAGGTGCGATACCGCGCCTGATTGCGCTTCTAGCAATCACCTGCGCCTTCTTTATGCAAGCCCAGGCGCAAACGGCTGGCGGAACACAGATTAATAACCAGGCCAGCGCCAGCTATTCGGACGGTAACGGCAACAACTTCAGCACGGTCTCTAACACTGTGACCGTGACGGTGGCGAACGTTTCCGGCCTTACCATAACCCCCGACGCAGGGACTAACTCGACCGTAGTCGCCGGACAGCAGAACGTTGATTTTGTCTTCCGCATCACCAACACCGGCAACTTCTCCGACCAGGTGCGCTTTTTAGCTAGCGGCGGCAGCATACGAGTCGTAGGCCCCGGCACAGTTCAGTCGGCCATCATCGTCGGCCCGAACACGAACGTGTTCACAAACGGCGCTGACGTTGATTCGGCTGCCATAGCGCAGAACGGTTTCATAGACGTGCGCGTGCGCGTCAACATTAATTCGAACGCGGCTGCGGGCAGCACAGTTCAGGTCATACTCGGCGATGCTCCGCAGAACGGCTCGGGCGATACTACTTACGACAACGTGGCCGTGAGCGGCGCGGCCTCTACGAACGAAGTGCGTACGGTCTCCACGGCTTCCGTTAACGGACAGCGCGAAGCGCGCGGCGACATGACGGCGACCGTTGAGAACGATGCACAGGTACAGGTAACGCTGACCGCACCGGCAGGCCCCGTAGCGCTCGGCTCCAACATCAGCTACCAGATGCAGACCTGCAACGTGGGCCAGCGCGCCGCGTCGTCCATGACTTTGGGCGGCACGAACGGAGTATTTATCGTCGCTCCGATTCCTGCGGGCACTAGCCTGGCTTCGGGTCAGACCTTCCCCGCCGGAACGCTGTACACGACCTCTCCGCTCTCGACCCCGCCAAGCGCGGCCACCTGGTTGAACGCTGCGCCCGGCACGCTCTCAAGCGTCACGCGCGTGGCCTTTAACGTCGGCGGCTCAATCGCAGTGGGCGCGTGCGCCTCCAGCGTCACCATGCAGGTGACCATCACTACCTCGAACGCCACGACGCCTATTTACGAGATAGTGGACACGTTCGCTAACAACAGCATAGGCTCGCAGATTACGGATCAGTCGGGCGACGCGGTAGCCAATCGCGGCGACTCGAACGCCAACTTCGACGAGCCGCTTCCGGCTGGGACGCCTACGACTACTCAGGGTATACAGCAGCAGACTCTGTTGCAGCAGTTGGGCGACGTGCTGATTGGCCCGAACGGTCAGCCAGGCGCGACTGGGCCGAGCAACACGACCAACGATGACTACACCAACCGCAGCACCAGCGTAGGCATCTCCGGCGTTGCGCCCGGTGGAGTCACGACCGCCGCCGACAACGTTAACGGCGTCGTCTTCACCAACACGGTGCAGAATAGAGGTAACGCCAACGATACCTTTACGCTGACGGCTCCGACTGTCCCCGTAGGATTCTCTGTAGAGATTTCTACGGATAACGGTACGAACTATACGACCGTGAGCGGCGGCGGCAGTGTTTCGCTGGCTATAGCCTACAACTCGTCGGCTCAAATACTGGTGCGCGTTAAGTCGCTCGCCGCCGGTAAAGCGGTGTTGACCGGATACGACGTGGTCGTACAGGCCGCATCGGGTATCACTCCGGCGAACACGAACCGTACGATTGACCGTTACTACACGGGCTTCATACGCCTGGACAAGACGTACACCGTCACCAACTCGAACTCGGCCCTCGGCGGCCCGAACGACGCGGTTCCGGGCGCTGTGATTACCTACACCATCACTTACACCAACATCGCCTCGACGGGCGGCACGAACAGTTCCACCTTGACGGCCAACAATCTGGTCATCACGGAGGACGGCACGGCTGCTCCCAACAACTGGGGGACGTACACAAACCACGTTGTTAACCAGGCGACGGACTCGCAGGGTGGAACGATCACAGGTGATTCGGCGGCGACCTCGACCGTCCTGACCGACACCATCTTGACGCTTTCCGCAGGACAATCCGGCACCTTCACCTTCAAGCGCCAGATTAAGTAGCGGCGTCCTTCGAAAGTAAGCGGCGCTTGGATGCTGAGAGTATTGCCCGCTCTTAAAAATCCTCGCGTCGCTTACTTTCACTTGTTTTGGCAATCATATTCGTTTTGAACCAAGCGCCCAGAGAAACGATGTTGCCCCTCCGATGTATAAAACTTAAAGTCCTTCTCTTAATCACGTTCCTCATTGCGGGGGGCGCGGCGCGCTCTCTCGCGCTCTCTGCGGACGGAGACGCCACGACAGCCGGAGTCGTCATCACCAACCGCGCTTCCGCGTCTTATGAGGATGAAGAGGGCAGGCGATTCGATGTCGTGTCCGAGAACGTGAGCGTCACGGTGCTGGCCGTCTCGGCCATCGTCGTCACGCCGGACGAATCGGAGGCTTCTGCCTCCGTCACGCCCAACGAGCGCGCCTTCAGAACATTCCGCATCTGCAACCCCGGTAATACTCCAGACAACTACACAGTCACACGCGCAGCCGCGAGCGCGCCCGCCGAAATCCTCTCGCTCTACTTCGACACAGACGGCAACAATGCTCTTTCCGACGGCGACGCGCCCATCACAGTCGGCAGCAATCTCAGCCCGCGTCTTGCCCCGCGCGCCTGCATAGGCGTGCTGATGGTAGTCGAGACGCACAACGTCACGCCCGGCTCGCAGCTTCTTCTTAATCTCACGGCCCGCTCCAACGTGCAGCAGTCGGCTAACGCCGCAGCGACGGACGATGGCACCATCATCAACGCAGTGGGCGCGGGCGCTCGTCTGACTCATCCTGGCGACCCGCAGCTTCAACCTCTGAAGCTGGTCGAAGACAAAGACCGCATGGTCGCGCAGGCGGGCCAGCCCTTGCACTACAGTATCAGCTTCCGCAACAACGGCGACGTGGCCGCGCGAGGCGTGACGGTAGTGGACGAGCTGCCCGCCGCGCTCAACTATGTTCCGAACACTCTGCGGCTTGGCGACCGCCAGTTGTCCGACGCTGACGATGCGGATGAAGCGCGCGTCGTGGGCCGTCGCATAGAATACAGGTTGAGCCAGCCGCTTCCGTCCGGCGAAGCTCTGAAGATTAGCTTTCAAGCGACGGTCGCAAGCGGGGTGATGGGCGGCGCTGGCGTCATCAATACCGCGACCATCTCCGCTCAGAACGCACCTGCGGTCACGACTTCGGAAGCGGTCGTGGTCATTGACCCGTTCGGCACAGTTTACGCGGCGCGCGGCGGAGCCGCTTCACCGATTCCAGGCGCACGCGTAGCGCTTCTGACGGACAGCACGACGGGCGCGCCTCTTGAGCTTGTGCCTGAGCGCGGCTTTATCCCGAACGAGCCGAACGCGAATCCCTTCCTCTCGAACGGGGAAGGCCGCTTCAGCTTCGCATTGACGCCGCAGCAGCTAGGCACCTTGCAGCAGCCCTCAAGTTATTTCATCAACGTCACGGCAAGCGGCTATCGCCCGCGCATGCTCGGCCTATCGCTTCGCCCGACCGTGAGCGGCCTTTTCGCCATGACCGTGCGCTCTATGGACGGCTTGCCTCTGGCGGTCGCGGGCGGGTTTGAACTCAGCACGCAGGACGTAGAGATTGACGACATAGCCAACATAGCGCTCAACATTCCCATGTTCGAGAACTCCACTTTGGAAATCTCGAAGACGGTTGACCGCGCGCAGGCCGAGATTGGCGACACGCTGACCTATCGCGTAGAGGTTCACAACGCCACAGCCGCAGCCATCTCCGACGCGACTATACGCGACCTGCTGCCCGCTTCATTTCAGTATGCCGTAGGCACCGCGACCTTGCAGAAAGGCGCAACGCAGACCGAGCCTGTCACGCCCGTGATTGAAGGCGACGCGCTGGTGTTTCATCTGGGACAGTTGCAGCCGGGTGAGCGCGCTGTTGTGAGCTATCGCGTGCGCGTGGGCGTCAATGCGCGTGACGGAGAGCAGGTTAATACGGCCACGGCTTCGGGCCGCTTCGCTTCGGGCGAGACCGTGACGACGCAACCGGCGCAGGCTACCGTCAGAGTCGGGCGCGGAGTCTTTTCTACGCGACAGATAATCATGGGCCGCGTCTTCGAGGACGCGAACAACAACGGCCAGTTCGATAAGGGTGAACGTGCCGTCGCAGGCGTTCGCATCTACCTGGCGAACGGTCAATCGGTCGTGACGGATTCTCAGGGAATGTACAACTTCCCTGCGGTAGCCGAGGGCGCGCTCGTCATCTCGCTCGACCCGATTACGCTTCCCGCAGGCTATCGCTTGCAGGACGACGGCACGCGCTCAGGCCGAAGCTGGACGCGGCTTCTTCGCACACCGCTAGGCGGCGGAGCACTCCTCAGACAGAACTTCGCGCTGCGCGCAGTTAATAAAGATGACGAACTAGCAAAGACACCTTCATCCAAACGTGACGCGAAGGCTGATGCTCAACCCGCATCTTCTCTTCCCGCGACTACGACTACAGCGCCCGCTCCTCTCGCGCCCGGCACCTTCGAGGTCGAAGCGAGCGAAACCATAGCGCCCGTAGCGCCCGGCGAAGTCGTTATCCTTTCGCCCATCAAAGATGAGGTCATAGTCACGCCTGCATTGTCGGTCGAAGCGCGAGTTAAAGAGACTTGGACGGTTTCGTTGGAAGTCAACGGTGAGCGTGTAGGCGACTCAAGCATAGGCACGACCCGCGTTGACCACAAGAATGCAGTTTCGACTTACAGCTTCGTCGGGCTGAATCTTCGTCCCGGCCCGAACCGCATACGCGTCACGCCCGTAGGCCCGAACAAAGAGCGTGGGGCTTCGGTCGAGATGGTGGTCTATGGTCGCGGCCCCGCGAAGCGTCTTGAGATAGTGCCTGAGAAGGCTGAGCTTCAGGCTTCTGGACGGGACAGCGTGCGCGTGCGCGTGCGCGCCCTTGACGAATGGGGCCACCCTGCTGCCGACTCGCAGGTCGCAGTTGAGACCAGCGCAGGCCGTCTTGTCGCGGCAGAAAATAACCGCACGCCCGCGCTCGCTTTGACCGGAGCGAACATCACCGCGCCGAACAACGCCGTCGCTGAGCAGGTCAACACGAACACGCAGCAGCAGGTCGTCTCGCTCGTTGGCGGCGAGGCGGTCGTAAATTTAATAGCGGACAATACCGCAGGCGAGACGAAGCTTCAGGCCACGCTCGGAAATGTTAAGGCCGAGGGGCGCGTGCGCTTTACGCCCGAAGTTCGCAATCCGATTATGGTGAGCCTCGCGGAAGTTTCATTCGGACGCAATGCGCCGGAGATGAGCGCTCGCGGCACGACCGAGAACGTGCGCGGCCACATCAATCTCTTCTATCGCGGTCGCTTCTTCGGCGGCAACCTGCTGACCTTCGCTTATGACAGCCAGCAGGCTTTGAACCGCACCGCCGGAACAGACCGCCTCTTTCAGCTAGACCCTTTGGAGCGCGCCTATCCACTGTTCGGCGATTCCTCCACGCGCTTTGAAGACGCAGCTTCAAACTCCAAGCTCTACGTTCGCATAGACCGTGGACGCTCTTACATGCTCTTCGGAGACATGGAAGCGGACATGGAGCAGGCGGGCTTTGCTTCCTATAGCCGCAAGCTGACGGGCGTGAAGTTTCACATAGAGAATGCTGCGGGCGATTTTGTGACTGTGACGGGCGCGCGTCCCGACACCTCTTTCGCGCGCGATACGTTTCCGGGCGGAACGCTTTCGCTCGTGCAGCTTTCGCACACAGACATACTGCCCGGCTCCGAAACGGTCGTCATAGAAGTGCGCGACCGCCGCAATCCTGAGCTTATACTCTCGCGCGACACACTGGTTCGCTCCGTGGACTATAACCTGGACGCTAACCTTGGCTCGCTGCTCTTCCTGCGTCCCATCTCGGCCTTCGATTATCAACTCAACCTTGTGCAGATAGTCGTCACGTACGAGCATCGTGCCAATGGTCTTGAGTCCACGGTCTACACTGGCCGCGCCACGAAGCGTTTTCCAAAGCTCGGCCTGCGTCTCGGTCTTTCGTTCATCAACCAGAGACAGGCAGGATCAAATCCTTTCATGATTGGCGGCATAGACGGCGAGTGGCAGACGCCTGGTCGCGGGCGCTTGCAGTTCGACTGGGCGACGAGTCGCGGCGAGATGGCCGTCAACAGTTCTTTCGGTCTCGACGGCGAAGACACAGAGCGCAACGGCAACGCATTTCGCGTCTCGCTCGAACAGCCGCTTCCCTTTTATGAAGGCCGACTGCGCGCAGATTTCCAGCGCACGAGCGCGGGCTTCTTCAATCCCTTTGGCGCAAGCTCGACGCCCGGCAACACGCGCGCTTCCATCAAGCTTGACCTTAAGCCGCGCCGCAACGGAATCCTCAGCTTAGGCTTTTCGCAAGAGCGCAATCGCACCGAGAACGTTGATAACAGTCGCACGACCGCCAGCCTCGGCTGGACGCAGATTGTGAGCGACCGCCTGCGCTTTACCTTCGCTTACGATTATCGCCGCTACAGGGACGAGGCGGGCGACAAAGACATCAACTCGCAGCTTGTGACCGCAGGCGCAGAGTGGCGGCCCACGGACAAGCTGGAACTCTCCGTCAAGCGCGAGCAGAATTTGGGCGAAGCAGACCCTTCGTACCCTACGCAGACGACTATCTCGGCCAGCTACCAGGTGAAGCCTTGGGCCAAGCTTTTCCTGACGCAGCGCATTGC
>JACVRN010000152.1 GCA_014534425.1 Pyrinomonadaceae bacterium | reverse complement strand
TCCCTCGGAACAGGAAGAGCTTCAACTGCTCGGCAGCACTCTTGTCATGTAACAGGAAATATAAAAGAGTAAGGAAGCGGCACGAAGAAGAGTTGAGTCTCTCTTCGTGCCGCTTCCATTTTGGTGGCTCATCTTTTTCAGAAGCGGAAGGTCGTGTCCCATTGCAGGCGCACGGTCGGGCGATTGAGAGAACCCGGCGGCGTGTTGCCGAACACTCCCAGCAGGCCGTTCGGTCTGTCCGTGATGAAGGCTATGAAAGAGAGAACTACGCGCGTGTCGGCTGCGTAGTTTATCTGGAAGCGATTAACGCGCACGTCCGATTGCTGGTTGATGTCCGAGGCGTTAAAGGGCGTCAGCACTGCATCCTTTTCTATCCGCATGAACGTGTAGTTGAATAACCAGTCGCCGCGCTTTGCCAGTTTCCCAACCTGAAGCTCTGCCCAGTAACCGTTGTTCTCGTGATTAGGGAGCAGAAGGTTCGCGCCCCCAGGCCCAGCCACAACAACATCTCTGACTTGCGTGTTGGTCACAAAATCCAGAATGAGCGTGACCGGAAAACGGCTCTTCTGATACATGTCCAGCCGTGCCATCACGTCCACCAAGTTATAACCGGAGCTTAGACGGCCATCGCGGTTGACGGCGTTGTTGCTGGCGACGGAAAGGCCAAGGTTGGCATTACCCGACACCAGAAGGTCTCGCGGAATAGAGACCTGCGTGGTGACGGTCTGCGCGGGCGTCGTGCCGTTTGCCGGAATCGTGACGCTGACAGGTATCAACAGGTTGCTGCCGAAGACTTGAATGGGCGAGATGAACTGCGTGCCGGAATAGTATAGGTCTGCGACGGCGAGCGTCAGACCGGTTTCCGGCGTGAACTCGAACCTCGTCCTGGCTTGCGCTCCGTAGAGCGCAAGGTCACGGCCACCGCGACCGGACTCGTCCACGTTCACCGTCCCGTCTGCGTTGCGTATGAAGGCGGAGTTTCTTTCAAGGAAGGGAAGCTGCCACGCTACGAAGGTCAGATTTTTGAGCTTGGAGTTTTTGAAGGCGCGAGAGTAAGTCTCATTAAAACCTTCTGGCGTGACATCATTGTCAATCGTCATCTCCGTGCGAAGCCAGGGCACGTCGAACTTTCCGCCCTGAAGGCGAAGTCCCGGCACACGCGCGGGCGAGTAAGAGATATAAGCGTTATCGAGTCCCACAGGCTTGCGATTGAAAAAGTCCGTCAGCGTTTGATTCGAAGAGATGGCGTCGGCCAAGCTCCCTGTGTTGAAGCGCAGTCCCCAATCGAATTCTTTCCCAACCTGCCCGCGAACCTGAAGTCTTGCGCGCACGCGAAAACGGTTACGCGCGCTCAACTCGTTGCCCACTATCAAAGGGTTCACGGCGTTCGCCAGCGAGTTCAGTTGACCATAAAAGGCTTCGTAGCGCAGCCGTATATCGCCGCTAAAAGTTATGGAGCCAAGCTGTTTGCCAATAGCCTCGCGGGTCTTTTTAACATCTGCCTCGACCCGTGTGACGCGCGCTTCTATGTCCTGCGGCTGGTTCTTGCTTGCGGAGGAAGAAGACGGCTTGCCGCTCGACATGGTGTCGGTAGTCACGACCTGGCTGGTGGTAATCAGCGCGGGCTGTGTGCTTGCGGCGCTCACCTGCTCCACGCGCTGTCGCAGAGAGTCTATCTCGCGCGACTGCTCGTTGATGGTGGCGCGCATACGCGCAATCTCTTCCTGCTGTTTGAGCAGAAGACGACGCACCTCTTCCATTTCGGAAGCAGGCGCGGTGCTGCTCTGTTCCGAAGTGCTGGCCGAAGCTGGAGGCTTGGATTCCGGCCCGGCGGTTTGCGCCGACGCAGTTGCCGACAGAGAGACGAAGAGAATGCAGATGGCTAAAGTGCGCCACATAGCAGCACGCGAGATGCTCATAGGAGAGACTCCTTCCGGCAGATTGAATTGTTGAAAATTATGGTTCCAGCCCAAAGCTTACTGCGACATTATTTGTCCTTGAACTGAAGATGATATGAATTGGAAGTTAAATCAAGGTTACAAAGAAGTGATGAGGGATGAAACTGTGAAAAAGCCCAGGGGCTTTGATTCATTAGCCCTCATCCTTGCTTTTCGGCGCTTGCGCTTGCTAGCATCAGGGCATCGGTTGCTTGTAAAATCGCGTGTGTCTCCCGCGCCTGAGTTTTTGCTCTTTACCGGAGGGTGAGAAGCGCATGCGGGCGGCGCTTCGCTTCTTGCGCCGTTGTAACGTTCCATAATTCGCCATGGCTCAACTTAAGATCATAGATGCGAGCGGTCGTGAGTGGGAATATCCTTTGACGCCGCAAACAGTCTGCACCATAGGGCGTGCGCCGGATAACTGCGTCGTGCTGGACGACCCGCGCGCCTCTCGCCACCACGCGCACATACGCACGGACGACGGAAACTTCACCATCGTAGACGGCCACGCCGTCGGCGGCCAGATACGACGCAGCGCCAACAAGGTCTACATCAACGGCGAGCCGCGCTTTGAGCATCAACTGATGAACGGCGACCGCATCACCATCGGCGCGAGCACGCTTCGTTTTGAGCAGCGCGCCGAAGAGCGTGCGCCCGACGTGCGCTACGACGATAAGCCGCTAGGCCACACGCAGCTTCTCATCTCCGCCAACGACGTGATGTCTACGGTGCTGAGGCCGAAATCTGTCCCAAGCCTTTCGGGCGTCGAGAATAAGGAGATGGAGGCTCTGCGGCGCAAGGCGGAAATCCTCGGCGTGCTTTACGAGATGAGCAAGATGCTGGCCTCCGTCTTTGACCTCAAAGCCATCTTCTCTAAGGCGACTGACATTATCTTTCGCGTCACGCCCGCCGACCGTGTGGTAGCGCTTCTGGCCGAAGGTAAAGTCAACGGCGCAGAGGAGGACTTCAATCTCTTCCCCATAGCCACGAAGACGCGCGACGCCAACCTTGAGGCGCACGCCAAAAAGCTGACCATAGGCCGCACCATTACCAGGAAAGTGATGAAAGACCGCGTTGCCCTTCTGTCGCAGGACGCGGCATCGGAAGCGCAGTTCGCGGGCGTGGAATCAATCGTCTCGCAGGGCGTGCGCTCTACCATCTGCGCTCCTCTGATAGCTGAATCGGGCGTCCACGGCGCAATCTACGCAGACCGCCTTGACCCCTTCGCGGCCTTCACGCCCGACGACCTAGAGTTAATCAGTGCGGTCGCGGCGCAAACTGCCGTCGCGGTCGAGAACGTGCGCGCACACGAGCGCCTGGCGCGCGAAGAAGTGGCCCGCGCCAACTACGGGCGATTCCTTCCCGAATACGTCGTCAAGCAGATGCTTGAGAACCCGGAATCTTTTAAGCTCGGCGGCGTCAATCAGAAGATAACCGTGCTGTTTGCCGACATACGCGGCTTCACAAGGCTCTCGGAGCACGCGCCGCCCGAACGTGTCGTGCAGCTTCTCAATAAATATTTCTCGGCCATGACGGACATCATCTTCGCGCACGGCGGGACGCTGGATAAGTACATAGGCGACGGGTTGATGGCACTGTTTGGCGCGCCGACCGTGACGCCCGAAGATGCCACGAACGCCGTTAACGCAGCCGTAGCCATGCAGCGCCGCATACTGAACATCAACGAAGAACTGCGCGAGGAAGGCTTGCCCGAAATAGGCGTCGGCATAGGCTTGCACACGGGCGAAGCCACAGTCGGCTACATAGGGTCTGAGCGCAGGAGCGAGTACACGGCCATAGGCGACACTGTGAACACGGCCTCGCGTCTGGAATCCAACTCCAAGGGCGGGCAGATTCTGGTCTCAGAAGGGACGGCTCAGGCCGCGCGCAGCCGCTACAAACTGGAGCCGCGCGAGCCTATCTACGTCAAGAATCGCGTCCAGCCCGTTCCCCTCTTTGAAGTGGACTGGCGTCACTCAAGCGGCAGTGGCCCGCTCACTTAAAGAGAACGCTAGAAAAATAAATTAACAGGGATGGACAGGATAGACAGGATGAGAAAAGAGTTATGTTTTTATCCTGTTCATCATGTCCATCCCTGTTAATTTTAGTTTCGTAAAACACGGGTAAGAGCAGTGAACCTGAGCAATTTTTTCAGCAGGCAGATGAAGGTCGCAAGCGTTTACGGCATCCCCGTGCGTATAGATTATCGCTGGTTCGTCGTCTTCGCTTTAAGCGTGTGGGTGGTTGCCAATGCCATCCAGCGCATGACTGCGGAGTTGGTGACGGTGAACATCTTCATAGCCTGGACGCTCGGCGCTATCACAACGCTTGCGCTCTTTCTCTCCGTCTTCGGCCACGAGCTTTCGCACGCGCTCATAGGGCGCGTCGAGGGAATAGAGATTGAAGATATAGTGCTTCATCCGTTCGGCGGCGTGGCGCGACTCAGGCACGAGCCTGATAGCCCGCGCGCAGAGTTTCGCATTGCAGTGGCGGGGCCAGCCGCCAGCTTCATCTTCGCCCTGCTGGCGTTTGGCGCTATGGCCGTCGCCGCAATGGGTAAATACTGGGTGGCTGCTGCCGTCTTCCGCATCGTAGCCTGGTGGAATCTGCTGCTCGCAGTCTTTAACCTCTTCCCCGGCTATCCTCTGGATGGCGGACGCGTGCTTCGAGCCTTTCTCTGGCACAGGGCGGGCAACATGAACGAAGCCACGCGCATTGCTAGCCTCTGCGGGCAGGTGATTGCGTGGACGCTGATTGTCTTCGGCTTCTACTTCGTCATAGCATGGCGCGATTACTTCATGGGCCTGTGGACTGTGCTCGTCGGTCTGTTCCTCAGAAGCGCCGCCGCGAGTGTCGTCAAAGCGCCGCCCGCCGGTGGAAAATTCGGCACCGTCGCAGAGGCCATGATAAAGCCCATCATCATCGCGCCCGATATTTTGATTAGCCATTTCGTTGACACGATTCTGCCCGTTTATCGTCAGACGAGTTTCCCCGTAGCCGAGAATGGAAGCCTGCACGGCATACTTGCGCTGGAAGATTTGAAGGCCCTGCCACGCGAGCGCTGGCACCGCACCAAGGCGCGCGAGGTGATGCGCCCCGTCAGCCCTTCGCTCTTCGTAGCATCAACCGCGACGATGGCGGAAGCCTCCGCCATCATGCAGCGCAACGGCACAGGCTCGCTCGCCGTCATAGACCCCAGAGGCCAACTCGTAGGCTTCCTCCAACAAGGCATCAGAAAGAAAAGAAAAAGGATGGGTAAATAGTAAATGGAGAAAAACCTTTCCTCCATTTACTATTCACTATCCACTATTTACCCGTCTTTCGCCTTTCGTTATTGCGGCTTTTGTTTCATAATCCATGCGGAGCTATCATTTCCTAGCGGGGGGAGAGACTGTTAATGCTGGCAGTCGTGGGAGCGCTCTTTGCCAATGCGTTAATTACTGTTTTGAAGTTCATGGCGGCGGTCGTCACAGGCTCAAGCGGCATGATGGCCGAGGCGCTGCATTCGCTTGCCGACACGACGAATCAGGTTTTTCTGTTGTTGGGCCTGCGATTCTATAAGCGCGAGCCATCCGACAAGCATCCGTTCGGTTACGGGAAAGAGAGGTTCTTCTGGTCTTTCATCGCCGCCATCTTCATCTTCGGTGTCGGCGCGACCTATGCGCTTTATGAAGGCTACGAGAAGCTGACGCACCCGCACCCGCCGGAAAATCTTCAGTGGGCTTACTGGGTGCTGGGCATCTCTTTCGTGCTTGAGGCAGGCTCAATCGCTCTGGCGCTCTATCAGGAAATAAGGGAAGCGCGCCACGAGGGGATGACCTTCAGGGAATACCTGCGAGAGTCTAAAGACCCCACGGCCAAGACGGTGCTCTTTGAAGATTCGGCAGCGCTCCTGGGGATAGTGATTGCGGCCATAGGCATCTACCTGACAGACCACAAGGTCGGCCCCGCCTTCGGCCACGAAGGCTCGCCCGGAGCTTACTGGGACGGGCTGGCTTCTATGGCTATCGGGCTGGTGCTGGCGTTCGTGGCCTTTGCGCTGGCTCGCTCGTCGCGCGGACTACTCCTTGGCGAAGCCGCGACGCCCAAGACGGTCGAGCGCATACGACAGGCCATCTTAGAGCACCCGCACGTGTGCGAGGTCGTGGAGCTTTTGACCATGCACCTTGCGCCGAAGCAGATTCTCATCAACGCGCACATCAACCTGCGCGACAGTCTCAAGACGGACGACATAGAAAACGCCATTCAGGAGATTGAGGAGAGAATCAAGAAGGCCGAGCCGAAGGTGGACATGATATTTTTAGAGACGGCGCGCGAAAGCGAAACGACCGAGCATGACCCGATTCCAGAACACATAGGATGAGGCGATTTTAGATTTTGGGTTTTCGAATGCTGCTGATTCTTCTGCCATACACGGAATATCTTGAGCGACTGCGCGAGCCGCGAAACCTCGTGGACATAGTGCTGGTGGCGGGCATCGTGTATGCAGTGCTGAAGCTTGTGAGGGGAACGCGCGCTGCTCCTATGGCTGCGGCGATTGCTGCCTTCGCCCTGCTTTACTGGCTAGCTGTAAACCGCGAGTTGGCGACGCTGGAATTCGTGCTGCGCGGAGCGCTGCTTTACATAGGCGTAGCCATCATAGTTCTCTTTCAATCGGAAATACGTCAGGCGCTAATCTCCATAGGCAATCGCGTGCGAATGCCTTTCACGCGCAGGCATCACGGGCAGTTCGGTGAAGGCGTGTACGACGAAATCGTTCTGGCCGCAACGACCCTGGCTTCTACAAAGACGGGCGCGCTGATTGTCATAGAGCGCGGCGTAGGTCTGAAGAACGTTGTGGACGGCGGCGTCAAGCTCGAAGCCGAACTGAGCTACGACCTGCTGGTGACAATCTTTAATCCTACGACGCCGCTTCATGACGGCGCGGTCGTAGTCCGGCGGCACCGCATAGCGGCGGCAGCCTGCTTTCTTCCCCTGACACTCAATCCGCGTCTCTCAAAAGACCTCGGCACGCGACACCGCGCGGCCATCGGCATCACCGAAGACACGGACGCCGTCGCCGTGGTCGTCTCGGAAGAGACCGGCCTCATCTCGTTCGTGCAGGCCGGACAGATTCGTAGGGGCCTCGATGCCACAAAGCTTCGCGCCTCTATCTTCCAGGCGCTCGAAGCGCCCGCGCCCCGCCGCGAGAAAAAAAGCCCCGACACGGAAGCCGAAACCGAGGGAGTCATCACAATGCAGTGACAAGCAGTTTTCAGTTTTCAGTTTTCAGCAGGAAGAACCGACTTGCTTTTAACTGAAAACTAAAAACTGAAAACTGAAAACTGTTCTTATGGCTTTTAAAGAAGTAGATGAAGGAGGAAGTCGCTGGTGGGCGCGCGTGCCGCGCGAGGCGGGAGCCTGGCTGCACCAGATTTTTCTGGAGGATTGGACGCTGAAGCTGGTGGCGCTTCTCATCTCCTTCGGGCTGTGGATTGCGATTACGGGGCAGAGAAAGCCCACGACGATTCGGCTCAGAAACGTGCAGCTTGATTTTCAGCTTCCGAACGACATGGAGATAAGCAACGACCCGCGCCGTGATATTGACATTACGGTTTCTGGAAGCTCGGACGCGCTGGAAAATCTGAACCGCCGCGAGTTGATAGCCCGCGTTGACGTGAGCGGCTACAGGCCCGGCGACCGCGTAGTTCAACTGACGGACAAAATTATCGACCTGCCTTCGGGAATCAAAGTAGTCAAGATTGAGCCGAACACCGTGCTACTGAGGCTTGAGCCGAGCGTGGAGCGCGAGATTCAAGTCGAAGCGCGGCGCGAAGGCAACCTGCCCGAAGGCTTTGAGCTTTACAACGTGACGGTCTCGCCTTCGCGCGTGCGCGTGCGCGGGCCTGCCAGCCACGTCAACGCCCTTCAGAAAGCCATGACCGAAACCATTCCCGTCGAAGGCCGCCACGAAAGCTTCAACGTCCCGCAGGTCGCCGTAGATATTCCAGACCAGAAGATTACCGTCATAGACCCTGTCGTCAACGTTCGCCTGGAAATCGGAGAGCAGCGCGTGGAGAAGAGCTTCGCGGGCGTTAACGTCTTGGCGAATAACGGAGCGCAGGCCCGCCCGCCGCAGGCCACCTTGACGCTCTACGGCCCTAAATCCGTCCTAGACGGTTTGCGCCCCGAAGATATGCAGTTAGTTTTAGACGTAGGCGATGATGGCGGAGTGCGTAGCATGAATCTACAGCTACCCCAGGGCATAGCAAACCAGGTTCAGCTACGCTCTACCAGACCCACGGGATTTTCGATTATTAAATAAGCTGTCAGCAATCAGCAGTCGGCTTTCAGCTTTGAATGCTTCAGACTCTTGAGCCTCAAATCTGGGATTGGCTGATTGCTGGTGGCTGTCAGCTAACTGCTAAATCATGGCTAAACTTTTCGGAACGGATGGAGTGCGGGGCGAGGCCGGTAGGTTCCCGCTCGATGCCGGAACGGTTCGTACTATAGGGCGCTCGCTGGCCGGTCTTCTAAGAGAGCAGGCGAATGGTGCGCCCTTGATTGTGACCGGAAGAGACACGCGCGAGAGCGGCGCATGGCTTGAGGATGCGCTGGCCGAAGGGGCGCGCTCACTGGGCGCGACCGTGCGCTCTGCGGGTGTCATCACCACGCCCGGCGTGGCTTATCTGGCGCGAGTGCTTTCCGCAGGCGCGGGCGTAGTCATCTCGGCCTCGCACAATCCCTTTCAGGATAACGGCATCAAAATCTTCGCGCCCACGGGCCGCAAGCTGGACGACACGCTGGAGCGCCGCATAGAGGCTGACATTGAAAGGGAAGCTGCGGAGAGCGCCGCGCCGGTCTCTTCCGAGAAAAACGGCGAAGAGTTTGATTCCCGTCAATCCGCAGAGTTGAGAGAGCGTTATCTAAACTATTTATCGGAAGAGGTGGCCGCCAGTCTTTCGCTCGAAGGCTTGAGCCTTGTAGTCGATTGCGCCAACGGCGCGGCGTTTGAGCTTGCGCCCGCGCTCTTTAAAAGATTGGGAGCGCGCGTCACTGCCATCAACGCGCGCCCAGATGGCCGCAATATCAATCTCGATTGCGGCTCGCAGCACCTGGACGGCCTGAAGCTGAAGGTCACAGAAGAAGGCGCTGACCTGGGCGTGGCTTACGACGGCGACGCAGACCGCGCTCTCTTCGTCAACGCGCGGGGCGAAGCCGTCGACGGCGATGCCGTGATGTGGGCTATGGCGCAGGTCATGTCCGAGCGCGGGGAGTTGAAAGACGGGTGCGTCGTCGCCACCGTCATGAGCAACATAGGGCTTGAGATTGCTCTGCGCTCTAAAGGCCTGAGCCTCAAGCGCACGGACGTTGGCGACAAGTACGTGCTGGAAGAACTGCTGCGGACGGGGGCTTGCCTGGGGGGCGAACAGTCCGGCCACATAATCTTTCCGCGCCAGAGCCTTGTAGGCGACGGAATGATGACGACGCTCAATTTGCTGCGCGCCATGCGGGAGAAGGCTTTGCGGCTGGATGAACTGACGCGCGGATTCGAGCGATACCCGCAGGTGCTCGTCAACGTGAAAGTCCGCGAAAAGCGCCCATTTGATGATGTAGAGCGAATCCGGGAGATGGCGCTCGAAGTCTCGGACGAGCTTGGAAGCCGTGGGCGACTTCTGCTGCGCTATTCCGGCACGGAGGCTCTGGCGCGCGTGATGCTAGAGGGCGAGCGGCAGGAGGAGATAGAACGACTGGCCGCAAAACTGGCCGAAGTCATACGCGCAGAGCTTGGCGCGCCCTGAAAAAAGGGCTGAGTGGGAAACTTTTACGCGGCCCGGAATGTAACTCTTACACTCCGGCCCTTCTCTTAAAGGAAGCCTTGTGGGGTGGGCCAGCGCTTAGAAGGCTAAAAACTTAGGAAAAACTGAAGGCGCGAAAGATTTTTAATTAACCCTATTGCATGGCATAAGCATTGCGGTGTATATTGTGGGGCAAGAGAGACGGTTGGTGGATCCTCCGTCTCAGTGGTTGCTGGGGTGAGGACAGTGACCACGAATATGAATGGGCGCGACACACTCCCACGTTGTCGCGCC
>JACVRN010000114.1 GCA_014534425.1 Pyrinomonadaceae bacterium | reverse complement strand
CTGAAAGCCGGAGGAGCATACGTGCCTCTGGATGCAGAGTATCCAGCAGAGAGACTCCGATACATGATGAGAGATAGCGGATGCAGGGTGTTGTTGACGAAAGGTGATGGAATAACAGCAGAAGGAGTGAGAGTAGTAGATGTCGAAGAGGAGAAGGAGAGGATAAGCAGAGAGAGCAGAGAGAATGTGGAGAGCGGAGTGCTGGCAGAGAATCCAGCGTATGTCATTTACACTTCTGGCTCCACCGGTTTGCCAAAGGGCGTGGCGATGCAGCATCGCCCGCTCGTTAACCTGATTGAGTGGCAGCACGATGGGCTGAAGCTCTCGCACGAGGCGAAGACGCTGCAAATTTCCTCTCTCAGTTTTGATGCCTCCTTTAACGAGAGCTTTGCGACCTGGCGTTCGGGCGGGACTTTGGTTTTGATTACGGAAGAATTGCGTAAAGACTCAGAACGCCTGCTGCGACTGATTGCAGACCAGAAGATTGAGAGGCTGTTCCTTCCCTTTGTCACGCTGCAACAGTTGGCCGAGGCGTTGGTCACATCGGATAAACTTCCCTTAGACCTTCGTGAAGTCCTCAGCACAGCCGAGCAGCTTCACATCACACAACCCATAGCCGACATGTTCAAGCGCCTCGAAGGCTGCACCCTGTACAACGAGTACGGGCCGTCGGAGAGTCACGTCGTGACGGCGTTCACCTTGTCGCGCTCGCCGGATGACTGGGACGCGCTTCCGCCAATCGGCGTGCCCATAGCCAACACGCAAATCTATCTACTCGACAGCTATCTTCAACCTGTGCCTGTCGGAGTGCCGGGCGAGTTGTACATCGGAGGCATCAACCTCGCGCGGAGTTATCTTAATAAACCCGCCGCTACGGCTGAGAGATTTATCCCCAATCCCTTCGGCGATGAAGCGGGCGCTCGCCTTTATAAGACCGGCGACCTTGCGCGTTATCTGCCGGACGGAAACATCAAGTACCTGGGACGCATTGACGAGCAGGTCAAGCTGCGCGGCTTCCGCGTAGAGCTTGGAGAAGTCGAGGCCGTGCTTGCCGAGCATGATGAGGTAAGAGAGGCCGTGGTCGTAGCGCGCGGCACTACTGTAGGCGATAAGCGTTTGGTAGCGTATATTGTCGCGGAGCGCGAGGAAGCGCCGCCCAATACCAGCGAGTTGCGCGCTCATCTGAAGAGAAAGCTGCCGGATTACATGGTGCCCTCCGCGTTCGTGGTGCTCTCCGAGATGCCTTTGACGCCGAGCGGAAAGGTAGACCGGCGGGCGCTTCCAGACCCGTCTCATCTCAGGCCCGAAATCGAGAGTGAATATGTCGCGCCGCGCACGACGGCTGAGCAATTAATGGCGGAGGTGTGGGCGCGCGTGCTCAAGCTTGAGCGTGTTGGTATGCGTGACAACTTCTTCGAAATCGGCGGCCACAGTCTGCTGGCGACACAGCTAATCTCGCAGGTCAGGGATGTCTTTCGAACCGAGCTACCTTTGCGACGATTGTTTGAAGAGCCGACCATAGAAGGTCTGCTTAAAGAGATAGCGCACGCGTGGGGTGGGATGGAGATTGTGGAAGAGATTGCGCGTACGGTGAAGGAGATTGAACAACTGCCGGACGACGCCGTGAAGGCTCTTCTGATGGAAGGATAGAACAACTTTGGCCGCAGGCATTATCATTTAAGGAGGCAACCCTCGCGTGCTTATTACCGAAGAGCATTTAAGAGCGTATCAGGAAAACGGCTTTATCTTCTTACCGGAATACTTTTCAAAAGCCGAAGTTGAAGTTATGAAGGCGGCGCTGCCGCGCGTCTTCGCAGAGAATTCGCCTCAAAGAGTGATGGAGAAAGAAGGCAGCAGCGTGCGCTCGGTTTACGGCTCGCACGTCGGCAACGATGTCTTTCATCGTTTGTCCAGGCACCCACGAATCGTCGCGCCCGTCATGCGTATTTTGGGTGGAGATGTATACGTCTACCAGTTCAAGATAAACGCCAAGGCCGCGTTCGGCGGCGACGTTTGGGAGTGGCATCAGGACTACATCTTCTGGCACAAAGAGGACGGAATGCCTGCGGCGCGTGCCGTCAACGTCATAATTTTTATTGACGAAGTGAGCGAATTCAACGGGCCTCTGTTTTTTATCCCAGGCTCGCACAAAGAGGGGATGATTGATGTCCCGGCCCGTGACGCGTTATCAATGAACGAGGCGGGCGTGCCTGAAAGCTATCGTCACAGTCCGCCCTGGATAACTAATTTGACGGCGCGGCTCAAATATTCTCTTGACCGTGAAACTGTCGCAGAGATGGTTGCAGAGCACGGCATCGTCGCTCCGAAAGGCTCTAGCGGCTCGGTCTTGTTCTCGCACCCGAATATCATTCACGGCTCTCCGAATAATATCTCTCCCTTTGACCGCGTGCTTATAATTATCACTTACAACAGCACGCAGAACATTCCCGTTGGAGTCGTAGAACGCAGACCGGAATTCTTAGCCAGTCACGACTTCAAGCCCGTAGTGCCTCTACGGGACGATGCTCTATTGTGAAGAGGATTAGCTTTGCTCAAATATTATTGCTTGAATACCTGTACGGCTACCAGAGAGCGGGCGGCAATATTTATAGTTTGAGTTTGACCGGGCGCGACAGATGTTGCGCGCTCTGTCACACGCCCGTAAGGATAAGCGGCGGGGTCGCCGTCAAAGACGCGAACTGTTTTTTTCCAGTTGCCGCTATAGTCCAATCCGCGCGTATAGGTGAAAGCAACGTTGTCAATATCGTTCCCGACGTTGGCGAAAATGTACAACGCCTGCGGGCCTGTCGCCTGGAAATCTTTCTGCCAAATCATGTGATGAATCTTGACGGTCGAGAATTTCTCCGCGTTGACCTTTTCATGCTCTTCATGCGGTTGATATGGGTACTTGCCGTAGGGCGTCACTTGTCGCTGGTCAGTGCCTCTTGAAATATAGTCAAGGATGAGCAGCTTGAGCGGCGACGGGCCATCTATCTCCGTGTCTGTGTAGAGCTTTCTCACCAGTTCGGGCACGTCTATAAAATTGCGCCTGTGCGCTCGCCAGTACCACAGGCTTTTGTTGACGCTCGTGATTGTAGTCTCCCCAAGCATTCGCCCGCCCCTGAAGAATTGCGCGAACTTCATCTGCAAGAGCGCCGCCCTGACCGCCATGTTGATGACTTCCAGGTCATAATCGTGCGGGCCGTTATGAGGCACGCCGTCTGAATCCAGAGGTTTTTCAAACCATGTACTGTGCAGCAGAATCCTTTCTCCTCTGACAGCAGCCATGCCCAGGCGCACAATCTCAGAGCGCAGATTGAAAACGTTTTGGACGCAACGACTGTAAGAATAGGTTACGCCTCCCTTCGTGTTGTAGCCCTTGGGGGCGACGCCGTAATCGGCAACGTCAAAGTTCTGTTGGAAGTAGTTCTGAGATTCAGACCTCCAGTCGTCAAAGTTAAACTTCTCGCTATCATTGTCGCGGGATGCATCGAGCATGAAAGACGGAGGCCCTGTGGTCGCCTTTCTTTTCTCTCTGTATCCGGGGTGCTCGTGCGGGCGGCAATCTGCAAGGTTCATCTTCTCGCTCAACAACTCGGAATAGATAAATTGAAAGAGGGGTACTTGGCGCGTGGTCGCCCAGGCGTCCGGTTGAGCATTTCTGCGATAGACCTCAAGGGAGGAAGTCTCGTGCTCGTAAAACTCATCCACGTAGGGAATGAGCGGTTCGGGGACGATGTGCTCGTAGACAATCATGAAAGAATTGTTGACGGCCAGCCCGCGCTCACGGGTCTTCTCTAAAAGCTGTTGCATTCGTTTGATGTTCCATGCTCCCTGACCTATTACGTTCTTGTAGGGCAAGCCTGCGGGCGGGGCTACGAGATGCGTGTGATTCGCGTCGTAGCAAAAGAACATAGAATAATGGCGCTGCATGAATTCTATGAGCTTCACGCCGAAAGAGAAGACGCCTCGGGTCAGCCAGTTGTTCAAGTAGAGCGATTCTATTTCCGGCGTCGGACACGTCCAGACCCACCACCAGGGATAGAATCTGTTGTTGGCTTTCGGATTGAGCCATTCGACATCTTTCCATCTCTTTTGATGCGGGAAGAGAATCTGGCTGCTCTCGTATACCTGAGCCTCTTGGTTGCCGTATAACTGTCCATTCGTGCATGGGCTTGTGAGAAAGACACGATTGCTGTCAAAGCGTTCCGTCAAATCTTTTCCGGTTGTCTTCACGCATGACTGGGCGTTTGGCGGGTCGTAATTGAAGGCTGACGGAAACGGATAGGGTATGGCTTCCGCGCCGTTTATGATGTGGCCGCCAAAACGCCTTTGATCCCAGAGCGCGTTCAGAGGGTCTGTGGTGATGATGGGCTGAACCTGGTGATTGGATAGCTCCTGCATGGCCTTCTGAAATTTATCGGGCTTGCCTGAAATAGCGTTGGTCGCGGGCGGAAATCCTCCAAGGTATCTGTATAAGCCTCCCCTCTCGAACCCCCAGATTTGAGCTTCAAGCTGTGCGATTGGATAGGAACCTGTATGCAGCAGCCTGTCGTTTGCGCTGCGCGCGAAAACGTCAAGCCTGTTTGGCCCCCATGAAAAAGCGCCCGGGCCTTCCTTGAAGCTGCCGCCGACTCTTTTCCACTCGCCCCAGTGGTCGTTCCAGGTGCGCTGCCACAGCGCACCCCTTTCGTCTCGCGCCAGAACATCTAAACGGTTCGGCCCCCAGGATGCTACAGAGAGATTCGAAGTAATAGTAAAGGGCCGCGGCGTACCTATTTTGTCCAGAGAATACCAGGCGCTCCACGCGTTGCCGCTCCTGAATTTCCAATAGAGAATGTTCTGTCCCCCGATTACGAAGCAGTCAATCCTGTTCGGGAGACGCGAGATGGCGGCTGGCGCCGAGGTTAAATAACCGCCAAGGTTTTCCCATTCGCTCCAGCCCGCGCCGGCAACCCACAACTTATGCCACATGGCAGTGCCGGCTCTGACAAATAAATCCATGCGGCCCTCAGCCGATGAAGCCACTGCTGGCGCAGACGTGACCTCAAGCGTGGATGGACGCCCCAGACCTATCCACCCGCTCCACTTCGTTCCGTCCCAGTATTTTTGATAGACGCAGTATTTGCCGTCTACATCCTTGCCGCGAACAAATACGTCCAGCCGATTTCCCGACGCGACGGCTGCCGGAGCCGAGTGCGCCCATCCTCCCATGTTCACCCACTCGCTCCAATCTGTGCGATCCCAATACTTGTGCCAGATAGGATTGCCTGTGGCGGGATTGTCCGTGGCGCTCACAAAAACGTCCAGCCTATTGGACGCCACGGCTGGGGCTGAAGAGAGCTTGATTGTCGCCGACGGGCTGCCCAGGTCTTCCCAGTTCCGCCAGAGATTGAACTGCTCAAGGTGACGAAAGAGTAGCTCTTGCAGCGATTCGTTCGTGTTGCCCGGAGTGTCCGGGCGGTAGCCATCCTCTGCCAGCTTGATGGGATGAATCTCAAGCTGCCTGCGTAATCTCTCATTAAGGTTCGCTTCAATCTGCGCGTCCATCCCGTAATTGGAGATGAGCGTGTGAGGACTCATGGAGTCCATGGGAGCCTGTTCATGCCTGGGGCTTAATCGCTTTGTATAAAAAGTCGGTTGGCTGGCTTTCACCCACTTGCGATAGATGTCCGCGACATCGTACCAATCCGGCGGCGCGCCGTTAGGGCCGGATTCTATATCGAAAGCGCGAATCCTGTATCGCATACGCGCGCCACCGAAGCCGAATTCATCACCGGCAGAGAGCCTGAACCTTTCGGGCTTGACGTATGTCGCGCCGTTCAGATGAATCGAACCCTGCGTCATCAAAGAGAGCGAGGTGGTTGTCTTGTTTGAATTATAGAACAGTTGTTTCCAGTGCCCCAGAGTGTCGTCCCCGGCCAGGGCGAAGCCGGAAAGGAGCATGCGACCTACAGACAAAATGTCCGGCACCGCTTTACAAAGGGCTGCGAATTGGACTGGCATCAGGGAAGAAGGGGGCGGCAGGTTGGGGACGGGCGTTGCCATCGTCACGAAGTCTCCGAACATCCCCGTAGGGTTCAGTAGGTAATAGTTTGATAGGTCTGTGTTATTGAAGCACAATTCGGGATAGATAATTACGATCTCCCAGGCGAAGTAGCTGGCGGGCAGGGCGGGAACATTAAAGCTGATGTCGAAAGTAATCCAGCCTGGTTCGGGAGTGTCGGGCGTAAGGAATGTGAGTATGACATCCATGTTGTCGAAGTGTTCAACCGGCGCGCTATCTGTGCCCGCGATACGTGGAGGTATTTGTCTGTAGGTGTACTGGCGACCGTTGGGAACGTCCTGGACAGTCGGGTGGGATGCGTCCTTTATCTTGTACTCAATCGCTGTACCTGTGAAGTGCGGCATGTCGCGCAGGTCATATTTATTGAGCCTGATAGTGAAGACGGAAGTCTGCGTTGCTTTGAGCGTGAAGAGCAATGACTGGTCTGTTCTTAACTCAATCGAGCTGATGTGAGCCGTCTCGCTCTCAAAATAGAGCCTCGTAAAACATTTCTTATCCGGTTTTGAATCGAAGTAGTCGGAAGCAGCCACGGCGAACCTCCTCGGGCGGTTTCAGGTCAATGTGGAAAGCAATATGCGTCCAAAGCAGATTGCTTATCAAGCCTTCTGATGAAGGCAGACGCCCCTTGAGCTTTTCATTCAAACAGGCGCGCAACTTCGGGCTTTACCCAGGCGCGGTGGAGCGCAGCCAGGCGTTGGCGCGTGTCAAATCAACTCTAGCTGTTGCGGCAGGACGCGAGAGGCATGACTTGAATGAGGAGGTCTTCAGTTTTCACTTAATAAAAGCTCTCGCTAGAGCCATGCGCCAGTCGCGCCGGACAGTTTTTTCGGAGACGCCAAGGACTTCAGCCGCTTCTTTCTGCTGCAGGCCGCCGAAGTAGAGCAACTCAACCACACGGCTCTTGCGCTCGTCAAGCTTTGCCAGGTGATGAAGGGCTTCGTCCAGGGCTATCAAATCGGTCGCGCTCTGTTCGACAGAGATGTGCGTCTCCAGCAAGAGCAGGCGCGCAGCCCCGCCGCGCGCCTTGACTTCGGAATTCAAAACGCTCAAAGAGAAACAGGCAGGTCAATGAACCTGCCTGTTTCTCTTTGAGCAAGAGATGAAATTTAAGCTTGTATCTCGGCTGTCATGTTCAGCACCTCGCGCAATTTGCATATCAGGGCGGTCGGGGTGAACGGCTTCTCTATGAAGGCCATCCCCTCGTCTAATACGCCGTGATGTACAATTGCGTCGTCCGTATAGCCTGACATATACAGCACTTTCATCTCTCTTCGGATGGGCGATAACTGCTCGGCTAATTCACGACCGCTCATCTGCGGCATCACCACATCGCTGAGCATTAAATGTATAGGGCCATTATGCTGCCCGGCGACGAGCAGCGCTTCAGAGCCATGCTGCGCCTCCAAGACCTGATAGCCGCTCGCCAGAAGGATTTCCCTGGTCATATTCCGCACCATCTCCTCGTCTTCCACGAGCAGCACGGTTTCAGTCCCCAGAGGTGCTTTGTCCTCATCGGTGCTCGCCTTAAATTCTTCCGCCGGGGTGTCTACGCAGGGCAGATAAATCTTAAAGGTAGTACCCCTTCCCACTTCGCTATAGACCCAGATGTTTCCGCCCGACTGTTTGACAATCCCGTAGACGGTCGAAAGCCCCAGCCCTGTGCCGCGACCGACTCCCTTGGTCGTAAAGAAAGGCTCAAAGATGCGCTCCTGCGTAGCGGCGTCCATGCCGCAGCCCGTGTCACTGACGGCCAGCATGACGTATCGTCCCGGACGGGCAGTGACGTGTCGGCTGGCATAGCTTTCATCCAAGTAGACATTCTGTGTCTCGATTGTCAGCTTGCCTCCCTTGGGCATAGCATCCCTCGCGTTGACCGAGAGGTTCATGAGAACCTGCTCAATCTGGCCGGGGTCGGCTTTGACTTTACCCAAATCCGGCGTTAGTCCTATTAACAGGTCAATGTCTTCGCCTATAAGTCGCTGCAACATCTTGTTGGTCTCGAAAATAACATGGTTAAGGTCGAGCACTTTGGGCTGCATTATCTGCTTGCGGCTGAAGGCTAAAAGTTGACGAGTAAGAGACGCCGCCCTCTCTCCGGCTTCATTGATGGCTTCCAGTTTGCGATAGAGCGGGTCGTCCTGCTTGAGTCGTCTCAGAGCAAGAGCGGAGTGACCGTTAATCACAGTCAGAAGATTATTGAAATCGTGTGCGACTCCGCCCGCAAGCTTTCCTACGGCCTCCATTTTCTGCGCCTGGCGTAACTGTTCCTCGCTACGGTGCAGCGCCTCTTCCGCCTGTTTACGCGAGGTAATGTCTGTGGCGACACCTAGCATCTGGTCAACCGTCCCGTCCAGCGAAACGATAGGACGTTTGATGGTTTGCAGCCATCGCACCCGGCCACTGGCGTCAGTAAAGACCTCCTCGGGAATAAACTTTTCCTTCAAAGTGTCCATCACTTCAAGGTCATTCAGGCGGAACCATTCGACCTCTTCTTTGTTCGGATTGAAGTCGGCGTCCGTTTTACCCATCAGACCTTCGACGGATGTGCCGTAAGCTTCTGCGGTAGCCTGGTTGACCAGCGTGTAGTGGCCTTCTCTGTCTTTGGCAAAGATGAAATTCGGGTTGAGGTCAATGACTTGGCGCAGGAAGGCGCGCTGTTTGTCCAACTCGGCTTCGGTTATCCTGCGCTCGGCCACCTCTTTTTCAAGCTCTTGGTTGGCTGACTCAAGCTCTGCCGTGCGTTCTGTGACGCGGCGCTCCAATTCCTCATTCAGGTTTTCGCTCTCAGCCGTGCGGCCCGCGATGTTCCACATCTCGCTGATGCTGCGCCGTATGGCTATCAAGAGGAACGTATCCTCAAACAGCACCCAGCCCGCGTGCTCCAGCCAGCGCCATTCGCTCGCCGCGAGCACTCCGTAAACGGATTGAGGCCAGAAGACGCCGCGCAGGAAATGGTCTGCCGCCACGATGAGCGTTGCTGGCACAAGCACGCGCCAGTCTCTATAAAACGAGAGGAAAGCCAATGAGCCGAAGACGTGAAAGTGCGTCTCAATCCGCCCGCCGGTCAGGTGAATCAGCAAAGCCCCCATCAACATCTGCCCGGTGGCGACCGCGTAACGGGTCGAGGTGCGCCCCGGCTGTGCCAGCGCCAGCGCTATCGGAAGAGAACTGATAGCGCCGCCCAGGAATATCGCAGCCCAGATGTGCAGGTGCGTTTGGCTGGTCGTCCCGGCCCAGGTCAGGGGCGAGAGCCAGTAGGCGGCTATGATGCCCGCCACCCACTGTAACGCCATCAAAATCGCAAACATGCGATCCGTGCTACGGCAGATGTTCTGCTGGTGTCCGTTGAAGATTTCCGTGACGCGAAACTGCTGCGCCCGGCTTCGCTCGTGATCAGTGTTTATTGCTTCCATGTTCCGACTCTAGGCATTCAGATTTTTGATCAAATAACGGGCAGCCGAAAACAGAGGTCTCGGCTCTATCCGCAGTTCCTTCGTTCACTAGAGAGACAATGGCGCTGCGGCCCGCATTATCGCCGGAGTGTCCGCGCGAGCCTGTAATCCCGCCGCTAAACAGCAGAAGCCCCGTGGCATCGTAGAGAATGGTTTGGCCGGAGGTTGATGAATTAAAGAGTCGCGCCTCTGCGCCCCGCTCGTCCACCATGACATGGACTCCTGGAATGCTGGCGGCAGTTTGCCAGAGGTCTGTTTTCTCCCAATCCTCGGAGAAGCCTTCGGGTTTTAGGAAGAGCACGTAGGCCGTCAAACGACCCTGCGCGTGGGCCATAATTCCGGCCAACTCATTCATCGTCGCACGCGTGCAGGGGCAGTGCGGGTGAACCAGCATAACCAGCGTCGCACGGTTCTGCTCACGTTGAATGCGGCTCTCAGTGGGCCACAAAACGGGAGGATTGGCGCTCTCGCCCGGACTATTCTCGTAAGCCCATAAAACCCGCAGGCCGACACCGACCAGTGCCAGCCACAAAACGGCAGAGGTGAGCAGAATCAGTCGTAACATTCTACGGCGCGACGTACGCCGCTTCTCAATTTCTTTGTCGCGTGTCAACTTAAAAGCTAATTTCATCAAGTTATGTCTACGGCAGGAGAATAATTGGCAAGCCTCTAGCGTGACTCTTCCCTGGCGATAACTGTTCCGGCTTTGCGGATTTCTGAGGTAGGTACTAACGAAGTCAGAATGGAGAAGTGAGCAGTCATAATGACGGGCAAGCATCTCACTTAGGCACAATTCTGTGCCTAAACCCACCTTAACATATTATCTTGGCATATTCCATGCCAGATTATTTAAACCGCCCCGTTAACACTCTGGCACGGCGCCTATCTGCTCATCCTCGCCGGAGGCTTCTTTGTAATTTGCGGTACAGCCATGCGGCTAATAGCAATACCAGAGCGGGCAGCCAAACCCAGACTATCTCGCTCTCAATCACCTCCAAGCCTCTTTGACTAAAGAACCTCATCCCTATCGGCGACACTTCTATCGGTCGCCAAGGCAGGAAATACCTTTCGGCGCTGAAAGGGGCGAAGAGCGCGACGCCAGAGCCTCCGTCCGTCATCATGTCCAGCAGAGGATGCGAAAGCGTGACCAGAGTGAAATAGATTATTAAAGCCGTAGTGCTCAGCCCCACGCGTGAGCTTCTGAAGGCGAAGATGCCGATGGCTACACCGACTAACAACGCGAAGAGAATGGAATGTGTGATGCCTCTATGTCCGAAGAGGCTTCCGTATCTTATGCCGAAAGCGAAGCCTGCCACATCTGCGTCCGGCAGCATGGAGCACAAGGCCGTGAGCACCCAAAAGCGCACTGGCACTTGAGCGCGTGTCAAAGCCCTGCCGACGACGGTAGCGAAAATCGCGTGTGAAAAGATGGACGGCATTTGATGTCATAGTCTAACATTATAGAAATTATATTCTCGTCACGTTGCTCTAATGGCAGTCTAAGACTGACCGCCATGCATAACGCAATATTGACACGTGAAACATTCATGCTCGTAGGAAGCATCAAGGCACGACTTAATTTCTTTGAAGGAGAGAACAGGATGGCAAATCAGGGAGGCGACCGGGGTAAAAGCCCCAACAAGACGGGCACACAGCCTGCTACCAGGAAGAAAGACTATCCTAACCCGAAGGCAGGAAAGGGAGGCTCAGGCCAGGGTTTCGGCAAGGCAAGGCAGGGAGGCCCGAAGAAGACTACCGCCAGGACGACAAAGAAATCCAGAGATAAGTAGCGTCAGGCCGAGTAAGTAGAGATAAAAATATAGGGAGCTAGTAAAGAACAGGGCAGGGATATTCAGTCATTCCAGCAGCCAATACTTTAGAGCCGTTTGCGCGGGACACTTTTCTGTTCTATACATTTCCCTTAATCATAAACCGGGCAACTCACGGCTAATCTGAGGGCCGCACATCTTAAAGGAGTTGCGGTGATGGAGAATATGAATCTTCTCGCGCAGACTCAGCACTGGACGCAGTTAAAGCCTGAGACTGATTCGAGAGAAGAATATTGCGGCAGTCGTTATCGTTGAAGCCGATTGGCCGGACGCTTGCCGCGTCAACCGCGAGGTTAGAAAAGTTTATGAGCCGATTTAATTCAATCATACATATTGCCGTTCTTATAGCATTTGTCATCGTTGTGGGGTGCAGCCAACAAACTGCGCGCAGCCCCGAAAGCGACGCCCTGTTGCGTGCCGCGCGCGGAGGTCATGCGGATACCGTCAGGAGTCTGCTGACCTCTAAAAATATGGATGTCAACACCAGAGATGAGCAAGGTAATACTCCGTTGATAGAGGCCGCGCGTAATGGTCATGACGAAGTCGTGCAGGCTCTACTCGCCGCGAAAGCCGACGCGAGTGTGAAGAATAAGGACGGCAAGACGGCGCTTATGCTGGCGAGCGAAGGCGGTCATGACCAAGTAGTACGGGTTCTCAAGCAGGCCGGGGCGATGGAGTAAGAGCTATGTTTAGCCTTTCCTCAGGACGGCTCTTAACCGGCAATAGCCATAACTTGCAGGCGATACTCAGGGACGAATTAAGATGTCGCCTCTAATATGTTAAGGAAGGAGTAAAGATGGCGGAAGAGAAGAACAGGCCACAAGAGCAAGGCACAGATGCAACGGCAGCAAAGCAGGCCGGGACTCAGCCACCTCGAAATGATATTACAGAGCAGAGAGGCGGCCCGCAGGCAAATCAGATAACCGGAGAGACGGATAAAGGCGCAAAGACTGAAGCGAATGAGAACAGAAACCCTACGGGCGACGCGGATTAAATAAGAATTGCTGACGGGCGTCGGTTCGGAGGAAAGGGCGCAATAGTTGTAGAATCTTATTTGACCGATTCTTCAAGGCCGCTAAAGCCTGGAGCGAGGGTCTTATCAATGTCACCTGCGCTGAGGGCTGCGCGGGCCTGTGCGCTCACAATATCACTCATCGTTAAGAGACCGACGAGGCGTTGATGGTCGCCGCGCTCAAGCACGGCCAGTTGCCGCACGTTCGATCTGTTCATATGCACGATAGCGCGCACGAGTGATTGGTCTGGATAGATATGCTCACGCCTTTCGGCGAGTTGCCGAACGAGGCGTTTGCCTCCGCCTTCGGCAAACGTGCGCCTCAGCCGCGCTTCGCTCACCAAGCCTGTGAAATGATCGTCGCTCTCCGCTACAGGATATGTCGAGAAGCTATAATTACTGATGCGTGCGAGCGCTTCTGCGACGGTGATGTCCGCCGGTAGAACGACTGGCTCTACGGTCATAGCCTCCGCGACGCGCAGTTGCTCAAGCGCGTGCGTGACCGCTCCACGACGATGAGGCAGGTGTATGCCGTCCTGCTCAAGCAGTGCTTCATAAATGGGGACAGGCCGCCAATGACGCGCCAGCCCGTAAGCAGTCATATTCGCAATCATCAGGGGAAGTATCAGACCGTAGCTTCCCGTCATCTCAAAGATGATGAGGACGGAGGTCATCGGTGCGCGAATAATCCCTGCGAAGACTGCCCCCATCCCGACCAGCGCGAAAGCTCCTATTTCACTCGCGGGATGATGCAGGACGGTCGCATCCAGAAATCCCACAGCGCCGCCCAGCATCCCGCCTATAAAGAGCGAAGGCGCAAAGAGACCGCCCGCGCCACCGCTCGCGTAAGACGAAACGGTCGCAGCAATTTTCATCAAACAGAGCGCAAGCATCACCTTGACCACGAGCTTGCCTGAAAGCGCATCGGAGAGCGTCTCGTAGCCGCCCCCGTTGATGCCGCCGCTCTTCAACCAGGCGAGAGCAATCACGATGAGCGCTCCGGTCACAAGGCTTCCCATCGCCGGTCGCACCCACGGCGGGATTCTGTGGAGTCTCTGAAACCAGGCGCGCAACTTCAGCAGCGAGTCTGTAAAAATGAGAGACACGATTGCCCCGGCAACGCCGAGCACAGCGTAGAAGAGGAGTGATGAGGCGTGATGCAGACCGTACCCTTGCGGGACTTCAAAGACGGGATGCTCGCCCAGGACGCTGCGTTCGAGAGCCGCCGCGAGCGCCGCCGCTATAATCACGCCCGACAGCACAGTCTGGTCAAGGTCGCCCACGACCTCTTCGATGGTGAAAGTGACGGCGGCAATCGGAGCATTGAAGGCGGCGGCAATGCCTGCGGCGGCTCCGACGGGCAGGAGTCGCCTGAGATTATCGCGCGAGAGCGCGGCGGCGCGGCCCATGAGGCTCGCAATGCCCGCGCATATTTGTACCGTCGGCCCTTCGCGCCCAAGCGATGCGCCCGAACCTATTTGCAGCACACCGAGCAGAAACTTGCCCACCGTGGAATGCGTGAAAGATAATCTCCCGCCTTTGACGGCGTAAGCCACTTTGACCTGCGGGATGCCGCTACCGCGCGCATCCGGCACAACGTATTGCAGGAGCACTCCGCTCAGGAGTCCTCCCAAAGTCGGCGTCAGAATAGTCCACAAAATCCATGAATACGCGGCAGCCGTCATCGCACGATTGATGAGACGATGTTCGGCGAATCTGATAGCCAGATGAAAAGCCACGGCTGCGAGTCCGCAGAGTACGCCGATTAGAATTGTTAAAGCGAAGACGCGCTGTTGCTCGGAAGGCAGCGCACGCAGGAAAAGACTGAGCGCAGTCATGTTGGCACGCCTCAACCTGGGCCGCCACAGGCGCATGAGCGCTCTCGTGTGTCGAATAATCGCCATCAATCTGCTCAATATTGAATCGTCAACACTATAACAAAAGTGTCCCGTCCAGTTGAGCGGAGAACAAATATCATGAGTGAAAACACCTACGCGGGATAGGTAATCCTGCTGTTGTCCCGCCGATTCCCACACTGTAACTTCCTTCAAGGGACGCTTTTCGTTTCAGCCGCAACGGAAAGCGTCCCTGTTCCACTTGCTGACGATAACTACGGAGCGGATAAAGAAGAGGATGCTACAGGTATTATGAACGGGCGTCGTAAACAGGATGATGGGGCAGAGCCTCAAGAGGCTCAGGGCTATGAGAACGAATCTCATGGCCGTAATTCACGAGCGGAAAACAGCCGAGAACTTAACGCCAGTGAGATAGTAGATAAATTCGGCCCCCTGTCGGAAGATGAGATCAAAAAGATAAGCGAGTGGTTAAAGCTGGGCAACTGACCTGTAACAAAATGCAATGCTTCCAGGAAATTTCCTGGAAGCATTGCATTCATGTTTGTAAATGATTTTGTTTTCGTCTTACAGCATCTTCTGAATCGTTACGGTCGTGAGCGGAGAGTCTCCGGCGGTGCGGCTGTAGGCCACCCAGTAACCGGCATCCGCGTAGCGCACGAGCTTGTACATTGACCCATCTTCTTTGGCCTCGACCGCTTCGCCAAGCACGGCGACCGCATCCGGCACGCTCGATTTATCGCCGAGATAATTTACAGAGATGGCATTTACCTTTCCCTGTTCGTCATAAAAGACCTGCGCGGTTTCCTTATCCGAAAAGACGAAGAAGTCCTGAACCTTTCCTTTCTCTTTCAGATTGCCGAGCTTGGCGCGTACCTCATCGGCGCTCATTCCGATAGTGATACCTCTGTAGTCCGTCCACTTGGGCTTCAAGGTCGCGCCGGTCGCCTCGGTGCTATTGACTGCCTTGACCTGAGCGACCCCCGCCTGCGCCGTCGCGGTCGATGCGTTCTGCTCCTGTGCGCTGACGACAGGCGCAAGCAACAGGCAGGCAAACGTAAACAATGCGGGCATCAATAAGTAACTAAATTTACTACCTCTTATAATATTCAACATGCATCTCCCTCCCTTTGAATTAAACCCCTCGAACTACTCTTCTCAACTGTGATTGTAAGAAAAATGGCGTATGAAAACGACAGTATGAACACTCATGAAAGATAGGTGTTAACACCTATCAGGGGCTACCTTGGATGTGAACTTTAGAGCAGGATGAGCGCTTGATTGAACACGTATTAGAGGCTGCGGCTCAGGAGGACTGCTCGCGCTCCATGACGTGGCGCGCAATCTCGACGCGGTTGTTGAAGCCTTTTTTAGCGAGGATGTTGCTGACGTGGTTCTCCACGGTTCGGACGCTGATGTCGAATTCGACCGCAATCTCTTTATTAGAGAGGCCGCGCGCCACAGCCGCCGCTATGCGCTCCTCAGCCTCGGTCAAATCCTCGTCATGGACGACCCCGTGCTGGCTGCCTTCAACCTGTTCGGCTCCGACCAGGCGCGCAATTTCGGCGTGCGTGCGCTCGACGCGTTTGAGGATGCTGGCAATGACCGCGACGAGTTCATCAGGCTCGAATGGCTTGACGAGGTATGCGTCAACGCCGGAGCGAAAGCCCTCTATGCGGTCGGCAGTCTCGTCTTTGGCCGTGAGGAAAACGATGGGCACAAGCGCAGTGCGCGAGGAGGCGCGAATCTGATGCGCGAGTTGGTAGCCGTCCATGCCCGGCATGCGTATGTCGCTGACGATTAAATCGGGAACGGTTTGAGCCAGGCGAACGAGCGCCTCCTTACCACTGCGCGCGGTGGTGACTTCGTAGCCTTCTCCACGCAGGCACGCGGCGACGGCGCGCAAAAGGTTCGGCTCATCATCAACCACGAGTAAACGCTTCGACATCACGCTCCTCCTGACTCGTTTCGTTCCCGTTCGACAGACCCGCGCTCCGTTCTTCATTCCACACAGGCAGGAACAGAG
>JACVRN010000278.1 GCA_014534425.1 Pyrinomonadaceae bacterium | reverse complement strand
ATTAAACGCAGAGCCGCGCGCACGGCATCATCAGCGCCCGTGTGATAAGAGCCATAGGGCATGTCTGCGACAAGAAGCGCGCGATGGACTCCGCGACGCACGGCGCGCGTGTGCGTCAAAATCTCTTCGAGCGTGACGGGAACGGTATTGCCGTAACCGAGCACGACGTTTCCGAGGCTATCGCCTACGAGAATAATATCCGTGCCCGCTTCGTCAACGATGCGCGCCGTCGGATAATCGTAAGCCGTCAAACAGACCAGGCGTTCATTTCTCTCCTTGCTGGCACGCAAGCTTGGAGCAGTCACCTTTTCGGGACGTTGCGGTTTGAGATAAGCCATCCTTGAACTTCTTTCTCCACACCGAGAGACGGCGCTCTCCACTCAAAGCCGGGGAGATAAGCTGCTCGTCGCTTACGTTTAAGAGATACGAGGTGCGCCGGACTCCCAATTATAGGCGAGCGCGCCGCGAAAGCAAAGATGAACGAAGGGATGAAGGATGAGGGATGAGGGATGAATAAGAAAGCATTCAAGTTGAATCAGCATTCCTTTCATCCCTCATCCATCTGCCCTCATCCCTTCGTTGAGGTGAAAGTTTTATGAGTAACTTGTTCGTCTCGATGGCGGTCTTCCTGCTGCAAGATGTCGCTGAGGGCGGCGCCGTCGACGCCATGAAGCAGGGCATACTCAATCCTGACCTGTCGAAGTTTCTGGTCATCGCGGCGCTGCTCTTTGTCATCGGCGTGGCGGGCGTGCTGACGCGGCGCAATATCATCGTCATCTTTATGGCGATTGAACTGATACTCAACGCCGCCAACCTGAACTTTATAGCCTTCTCGCGCTATTTGCAGGAGACCGGAAACCTCAACGCGGTCGCGGGCCAGGTCTTTACGGTCTTCGTCATCGTCGTCGCCGCCGCCGAAGCCGCCATCGGGCTAGGCATTGTCATCGCGCTCTATCGCAACAAGGAAACGATCTGGGTCGACGAGATTGATCTGTTGAAATGGTAAATACAGAACACAGAACTCGAGGACACAGGAGTCAGAATAAAAGCGCTTTCGTCCAATTCATTCTGAGTTCTGAGTCCTGAATTCTGAGTCCTGCTTTTAATTATGCATAGATACATCTGGCTCGTTCCTCTTCTGCCGCTCGCGGGCGCAGCTATCAACGGGTTGCTGGGCCGCAAGCTTCGCTTCTCCGAGAGAGTCGTCGGGGCGATTGCCGTCGGCTCTGTGGCGTTAGCGTTTCTCGTCAGCCTGCTGGCCATCTACTCATACGGCTTTAGCAGTCACGCGATCTGGCCCAGGCCCTATGTGACGAGCGAAGACGGCGCGTTTAGCTACACGTGGATTCCGGGCGGGGCTGTAGAGATTACGCAGGGCGCTCCTGAACGCGCACGCGCTTCCGGCGGTGCAGGAGGCGCAGCAGAGACCGTTACTACTCTGGCGGACGAGAAGGGGGAGTACGGCGAAATCACTACGCGTGGAAGAAGTAATACTCTGATGCCTTCGCAAGACCCTGCGGGGCTGGGCGCGCAGGCTGCCACGGATGGCCGTCCGAACGAGCACACGGGGCGAGGCTCTCTGCTGGACATCGAATGGAGTTACCAGTTGGACGCGCTCTCGTCCATCTTTATGCTGATCGTGACGGGAGTGGGCCTGTGCATCTTCGTCTTTGCCACGGGGTACATGCACGGCGACACGGGCTATTATCGTTTCTTCGCTTACCTTGGCCTCTTTATGTTCTCGATGCTGGTGCTCGTCATGGGCTCGAACTTCATGATGATGTTCGTCGGCTGGGAGGGCGTGGGGCTTTGTTCTTATCTTCTGATCGGCTACTACTTTGACCGCCGTGAAGCAGGCGATGCGTCGCGCAAGGCAGTTATCACGAACCGCATCGGCGACTTCGGTTTCGCGCTCGCCGTCTTCGCAGTGATTGCGACCTTCGGGACGACCCAGTACACCGGCGTCATGTCGCAGGCCAGCGCTTATCCGCTTGAGCCTTTGGGTGTGCGGGGCATCATGTCTTGGATTGCGCTGGGCCTGTTCGTCGGCGCGTGCGGCAAGAGCGCGCAGATACCGCTCTACGTCTGGCTCCCCGATGCTATGGCTCTGT
>JACVRN010000130.1 GCA_014534425.1 Pyrinomonadaceae bacterium | reverse complement strand
GATCTCTACCTCACGCGCCACTTTCAGGACGCTCTGCCCCGAGATGAATGAACAGGACCGGCCCGGCACGTAGTAGACGACCACCGGCAAAGCGAGCATAGCCTCGGCCACGGCGCGAAAGTGCGCGTAGAGTCCCGCTTGCGTAGGCTTGTTGTAGAAGGGAGCGACCACCAGCACTGCATCAGCGCCCATCTCTTTAGCGGCGAGCGAATACTCTATGGCGGCGGCTGTAGAGTTGCTTCCGGTTCCGGCAATCACTCGCGCAGAAGATTTTCGTGCTGCGCTTATCGTCAACTCTATGACGCGGCGGTCTTCGTCTTCCGTCATCGTCGCAGATTCGCCCGTAGTGCCGCACGGCACAAGCAGAGAGACGCCGCCCTTTACCTGACGCTCTACGAGCGCCGTCATGCGTTCTTCGTCAACAGAGCCGTCACGCCCAAACGGCGTCACGAGCGCCGTCGCACAACCCTTCAGCCAGCCAGTCTCTATAGCCATTTTTTCATCATCCTCTCTTTGAGAATTTCGTCAAACGCCTCGGAGAATTCATAGACGCCCGCGCGCCCGCGTAACCAGCGCGCACCCAGGAGCGCACCCGCAGCAAAGCCTTCGCGCGAGCGCGCCGTGTGCGTCAAGGTGATTTGATCCGCGACCGAATCAAACCCTACGCGATGCGTGCCGGGGATAAATCCTGCGCGAGTGCTGGT
Organism: Pyrinomonadaceae bacterium; assembly: GCA_014534425.1. Lineage (GTDB taxonomy): Bacteria > Acidobacteriota > Blastocatellia > Pyrinomonadales > Pyrinomonadaceae > JACVRN01. The sequence goes on along the minus strand of JACVRN010000130.1, from coordinate 12,916 downwards.
GACGGGAATCTCCCGCTTAATGCTTGCGGCAAGCAACTCGCGCAATCTCAAGGCAGTGCCCGACGGCGCATCCTTCTTGCGCGAGTGATGCGCCTCTTCAATAAAGGGAGCGTAATCGTCCAGCCCTTTGAACAACTCGCCCGCGCGCTCGATGATGCGATAGAAGAGATTGACGCCGACGGAGAAGTTCGCGCCGTAAAGAAGCGCGCCCTGCTTCTTCTCAACGAAGCGCTCGATGTTTACTCCCGCACGGTTCCAGCCGGTCGTGCCTTCTACGAGCGGGACGCCCGCGCTCATACAGGCAGAGATGTTGTTGAGCACCGCGTCCGCAACGGAAAAATCTATTGCCACGTCCGCGTTCTCCTTCAGACGCTCTGCCACCTCGTCAACTCTCTGCAACATATCTGCAGAGGTCAGCACCAGCGTTACGCTGTGCCCCTCTTCCAAGGCACGCGCCTCCACTAGCCGCCCCATAGCCCCGTGCCCAATCAATGCAATCCTCATCACTCACCCTCAATCGAGTCTAGGGAGTCAGGAGAGTCTAGAGAGTCAAACAGCGTTCTTCTCTCTAGACTCTCAGGACTCTCCAGACTTCTTCAGCAGCGTGTGTACGAGCCGTGTGTAGAGTTCGACCGCTTGTTCAAGTTCCTGCTTGTTGATGCGCTCTTCGTCCGTGTGCGCGACCAGGATTGAGCCGGGGCCTAAGAGAAGCGGCGCGCCCCAGTTCGACAGGTGCGGGATGTCCGTCATGAAGCGCACGGCGCATTGCTCAAAGCCGTCAAGCGTGACCAGCCGTATGGGCGCGGCTTCGGATAGATAGCTAATCTCTGCGCGGCCACCGACGGCGCGCTCAAGTATCTCACGAACCGGCCCGCCTTCGGTCACAAGGCGAAGCTGTAAATCCGCTTCCGCTTCAGCCGGGATGACGTTCGAGCGAGTGCCGCCTTTTATGACTCCGATGTTGCAGGTGGTTTCGCCGAGAGACGAATCACCGGGCCACTCGCAGGCGCGAACGTCCCGTAGTACGTCCAGCAGCTTTTCAATCGCTGATTCGCCCTGTTCAGGATAAGCTGAATGAGCCGCGCGTCCCCTTGTTTTCAGTATCAAACGCAGAGAGCCTTTCGTGCCTACGGCCAGTCGGTTGTCCGTAGGCTCGCCGTTAATCATGTAGCAGCAATTGCGCGCCAACGGGTGCTTATTCAAGAGCGCCGCGCCACGGCTCCCCATCTCTTCGTCAACGGTGAAGAGCAGACCAAGTTCGTTTATGCCTTCCGCGCGAAGGCGCTCGGCGGCGGCCACCTGCGCGGCGATGATGCCTTTGGCGTCGCAGGAGCCGCGCCCGTAGATGAACTGCGCGTCCTCGCTCGAAGGAATGTGCGGCGGCACGGTGTCCATGTGTGTTGAGAGCATGACGCGAGGGGCCGCGTCTGCCGTAGTAGCTATGACGTTTGAGCGTCCCTCTTCCAGTTCCTGCAACTCTACGCGATAGCCCAACTCGTCAAGATAGCTTGCCAGGAAGAGTCCGACCTCACGTTCGTCGCTCGTCAGCGAAGGAATGTCTACAAGCTCGCGCGTCAGCTTAAAGATATTCACAACGCCCCGCCTAGCTTGCGAGTTTGACTCTTTCATCTTCCGACTCCTGCTCGAAGAATGCCCTGTGAAGACGACGGACGACCTCTCGCACGTGTGGCTCGTCTACGGCAAAGGTCAGGTTGATGCTGGATGCGCCGAGCGAGACGAGCGAGACGTTTATGTCGCTGATATTCGAGAAGACCCACGACGCTATGCCGGGCGTAGAGCGCAAGCCTTCCCCCACAACACAGATGATGGCGCGGCCCTGCTCGACCTCCACCTCGCCCAGTCTCTTCAACTCTTCCAGAATAGCGGGCAGAGCGCTCGCGTCATCCAGCGAGAGCGAGACGCTGACTTCCGATGTCGTCACCACGTCGACGGCGGTGCGATGGCGGTCGAAGATTTCAAAGATGGCGCGCAGAAAACCGTATGCGCCGAGCATGCGGCCCGAAGTTATCTGAACGGTCGTGATGCCGGTCTTGTGCGCTATGGCCTTGACTGTGCGCGGCGCGGCCTCGGTTTCAAAGCAGACGAGCGTGCCAGCTTCTTCGGGCGCGCGAGAGTTACAGATGCGAACTGGAATGTGCCGCTCCACTGCGGGCTGAATCGTCTTCGGGTGAAGAACCTTCGCGCCGAAGTAAGCAAGCTCCGCCGCCTCCGAATATGAAAGCAAGCGAATCGTGCGCGCCGCTTCGACTACGCGCGGGTCTGCCGTGAGCACGCCCGTTACGTCCGTCCAGATTTCAATCTCGCGTGCGCTCAAGCAAGCGCCCACGAGCGCCGCAGTGAAATCCGAGCCGCCGCGCCCAAGAGTTGTAGTCGCCTTCTTCAGGCTAGCCCCTATGAAGCCGCCCATCACTGGAATGACTGAGGCTTCAATCAAGGGCAGAAGCTCCTGGCGTGTGCGCCGTTCCGTCTCTTCATAAATGGGCGAGGCGTTTCCGTATTCTTCGCCGGTTACGATAGAGAGACGCGCGTCCACGTAGCGCGCCGAAAGACCGTTCGAGGTGAGCAGGGACGAGAGCAGCAGCGCAGACAACTGCTCGCCGTAAGAAACAATCTCGTCCTGCAAGGGCGGGCGCGTGACGGGATGCTGGCTGATGATGCGAAGCAACTCGCTCGTCTTGCGCTTGGCCGTCTCAACAGCATCCCAGACCTCAGAGCGCTCTTCCGTGCCGAGCAGGTTGCGCGCGACTTCCATGTGCCGCTCGAACTGCGGCCCAAGCGAGCGTGTGGCGGCTTCAGCATCGCCGCCAGCCGCCGCATCAACGCTTGCGAGCAGCGCGTCCGTGAAACGGCTCATCGCGGAGACTACGACTACGGGGCGCGCGTCCAGCTTTGACTGAACGATGCGGGCCACGCGCTCGAAGGCATGAGCGTCTTCGACGCTTGTGCCGCCGAATTTCATGACCGTTGGTTGAAGAGAAGTTTCCATCTGAAAATTAATAGCGCGCTAAATATCTTTCGACAAAAAAGAGAAGAGGCCGGGCATCTTTCGAGAGAAGACGACCGGCCTCCAGGGAATCCAATTGAGCGCGCGAGCTATGGCGCGCACTCTTCTGCTGAACCGATTAGTCGTAGCTCTCCATCGCCGCAAAGTCCGGCGATGACAATCCTGCGGATTTAGCCGCAGCGACCAACCCGCCGCCAATCTGAAGGCCAGAGATTAACTTCAAAGCGGGTTTCGGCGATCTACCCCTTTCGACGGATGCTCTAAACTTTACAGGCCCTCTGCAACTGCTGACAAGCAACCGGCTACTCTTGGAGACCGCGCCTCTACTTCATCTTTTAAAAGAACAGGCAAGAAACCTAAGCGATTGCCTCGCGGCTTGTCAAGCAAGAGGAAGAAGAAATTGATTCATTTGTTCATCGGTTCATTGATTCAATGAACCGATGAACAAATGATTAAATCTCTTTCACCAAATGTCGTTGCTGATTAAATCTTCGTAAGTATCGCGGCGACGAATCAGTTCCACGCGTCCTCCTTCATGAACCATGACGGCGGCAGGAAGGGGCCGACCGTTGTAGGGGAACATCTGGGCCAGCGAATACGCGCCGCTATTTAAGAGCGCGAGGACTTCGCCGGAGCCTACGCCCGCCGGAAGCTTGCGGTAATCCGGCAGGCGGCCTTCGCGCTCTATGTCGAAATAGACATCGCCTGAATCGCAAAGCGGGCCTGCCACCTTGTACAGAGCATCGTGCGCCGCGTCCGCGCGTGAAGCGTTGATGATGTGGTAGTACCACTTGTAGTTGTTCATGGAAAGCAGGATGTTGTAACCGGCATCCGTCAACAGCCAGGTGTCGTCCGTTTCGGGCCTGCGCTTGAGATTACGCACGGTGGTTAAGACAAGCCCCGCGTCGGCTATCACGCTGCGACCGGGTTCTAGAAGGATTGTGACGCGCTCAAGGAGGTGCACTGCCTCCGCGTCTCGTGCGGCATCGCGTGCAGCGCGAAGGGCTGCGCGCAGAACCTCGGAAGGCTCAAGCTCTGCGCCGAGCATGTCTCGCTCGTGCTCCGGCAACTCGTTCGCCATAGAGCGGTCGCGCAGGTAGTTGACGGGAATGCCGCCGCCGAGATTTATGTGCTCAAGCGTGTGGCCCGTCTCGCGGTGTATGGTGACGAGGTGCTCCCACATGGTCTTGAAGGCTGCGGCGAAAGGCTCAACGTCAGGCGTCTGCGAGCCTACGTGTATGTGTATGCCGCAGAGGTCAATCAAGTCCGGGTGCCTGAGGCTGCGACGAAAAGCGTCCAGGACTTCTAAAGAAGAGATGCCGAACTTTGAAGTGAGAAGCGCTGTTTGAAGCCCAAGGTGCGAGCGCGTACCTATCTCTGGCACAAGACGAAGAGCGATTCGCGCCCGAACTCCGAGGCGCTTTGCGGCTTCTTCGATTAACTCAATCTCGTAGATGGAATCTACGTTGATGGAATAAATCCCTGCGCGCACGGCCTCTTCGATTTCAGCAGGCGTCTTGCTCGTGCCGTTGAAGATAATTTGCTCTGGCCGAAAGCCCGCGCGCAGGGCTTTGAAAAGCTCGCCGCCGGAATTAACCTCAAGGTCAATGCCCGCTTCGCGCACAGTTCTGAGCACGGCCATGTTTGAATTGGCCTTCGACGCGTAGCAGAATTTCATAGGATGCTCTACGGCGCGTGCGGCCTCTTTAAGGCGCTCAATGTTCGAGCGTATGCGCGGCGCTGAAAAAACAAAGAGCGGCGTGTCATACTCGCGCGCCAATGAGAGCGCGTCCACGCCGTTGATATTAAGATGGCCGCCTCTGGTTTCTAAGTAACCCGGAATAGCCCACGCGGGTTCGGAGGCGACTACTGTTGATGACATGTGATAAAAGCTCCTTAGATGATTCTCGCAGCCTGCGGCTTCAGCCGATAGAGTAGATTGAAAGCGTGCCGAGCGAAGATAGTCTGACCGTGTGCGCGCGTCAAGCGGAACCGATAAAGGAACGTCTTCAGGATGAAAGAGGAAATAAACTGGGAGAGTATCAGGCGTGATTACGCGGTGACGGAGCGCTCGGTTTATCTGAACAGCGCGGCGGCGGGGCCTGTGATGCGGCAGGCTTTCGAAGCGGCCAACTCTTTTTACAGAGAGATGATGGAAGAGGGCGACGCGCGCTGGGAAGAGTGGCTCGACCGGCGCGAGCGTGCGCGAGGACTGGTGGCCCGCTTCATCAACGCCGAACCCGAAGAGATTGCTTTTACCATCAACACCTCTTCGGGCATGAATTTGATTGTTGATGCTCTCATGGGGCGGGGGCGCGTCGTCTCCTGCAACCTGGAATTTCCAGTCTCGACCTGGCCCTGGATGCACAGGGGCTTTGGCGTAGAGATGATTGAAGCGCGCGACGGCGCAATCGAAGCCGAAGACGTGCGGCGCGCTATGACGGCGGACACAGGCATCATCTCGCTTAGCCATGTTCAATTCTCGAACGGCTTTCGCGCTCCTCTAGAAGAGATAGGCGCGCTGAAAGGCCAACACGCTATCGTGGTCAACGCCAGCCAGTCGGCGGGAGCTTTCCAGATTGATATCAGGCGAATGAAGATTGACGCGCTCTGCGCCACGGGTCACAAGTGGATGACTGCGGGCTACGGCTCAGGCTTCGTTTACCTGAGCCGCGAGTTGCTTGAAAAGACGCGCCCGCGCGCAATAGGCTGGCTGAGCGTGGAAGACCCTTTCCGCATGATGTACGGCAACGAATTCAAGGTGCGCGCAGATGCAGCCGCACGCACGGAGCTTGGCTGTCCGCACTTCGCAGGCATCTTTGCGCTCGGCGCAAGCTGCAACGGCTTCATGGAAACGGGAACGCAGCAGATAGAAGCGCGCGTCCTTGAGCTTAACCGCTCGTTGACGAACAGGCTGGAAGAAGCGGGCTGGCGTGTGCTTTCGCCTTTGAAGAACGAGGCCGCGCGCTCCGCGCAAACACTCCTCGCCGCAGACGAGCCTCAACGCCTGACCGAATACCTCTTCTCGCGCGGCATCGCTGTCACGGAAAAACCCCAGGGCATACGCATCTCCACCCATCTCTTCAACAACCAAGACGACATCGCCCGACTATTAGCAGCGCTCGAAGAACATAGAGGTTAGCGGCCCATGTTCTGTCGCTCTATCATCCATTGCGGGTAGAGTTGGTTGGGCGCTGTGGTGGCGGAGAGGCGCGAGACCTTTTCGGGGCTTAATTCAATCTCGGCGCTCTTGAGGTTGTCTTCAAGTTGAGACATTTTGTTAGCGCCTATGATGATGGATGTGACGCCGGGTTGATGCAGCAGCCACGAGAGCGCGACCTGTGCAACGGTGGCGTTCTTCTCTCTGGCTATTTCGTCCAGCACGTCTACAGCGTCGAAGCCGCGCGCTTCGTCAATCGGCGGGAAGTTGAAGCCCGTGCGGCGTGCGCCTTCCGGGTTGGGATTGTCGCGGCGGTACTTGCCCGTGAGAAAACCGCCGGACAGGGGCGACCAGGGAAGTACGCCCAGGCCCTCTTCGAGACAGAGCGGCAGAAGCTCGTGCTCAAGGTCACGGCCTACCAGCGAGTAATAGGCTTGAAGCGAGACGAAGCGCGACCAGTCGTGAGCGTCGGCCAGCACCAGCGCCTTCATCAAATGTCGCGCAGACCAGTTTGAGCAACCAAGGTATCGAACCTTCCCTGAGCGCGCCAGGTCATCGAGCGCGCGAAGTGTCTCTTCCAGGGGCGTCGCCACGTCCCAACCGTGCACTTGATACAGGTCTATGTAATCCGTGCCGAGGCGTCTGAGGCTCTGCTCGCAGGCCGCCATGATGTGCTGGCGCGAGAGTCCTACGTTATTCACGTCGCCCGTGCCGGTCTGCGCCGCTTCGCTCATGGCGGAGCGAACTTTGGTCGCAATGATGACAGACTCGCGCGCCACGCCCGCAGCCTTAATCGCGCGGCCCGTCAGTTCCTCGGACTCGCCGTAAGAATAAACGTCCGCCGTGTCTATGAAGTTAATCCCGGCGTCGAGCGCGCGTGCGACCATACGGTTTGCGCCCTCTTCATCCACCTCGGCTATGTTGTAGAACTTTTCGCCGAAGGTCATAGTGCCCAGACACAACTCCGACACCTTCAACCCGGTGTTTCCGAGCCTGCGATATTTCATATCCCTCTCCCCTGATAAAGATGGCCTACGATACCAGCAGGAGAGAAGAAGTCAAAACGCTCACCGCCGCAGAGAGACGCGGAGAGACGTAGAGGCGAGCGCAGAGAGAGATTAAATCTTTTCTCAGCGCTCCCTCTGCGCTCCCTCCGCGTCTCTCTGCGGCGGTGAATTGCATTTAAAGTCGGAAGACTACGACCTCGCTCGTCTCTGAGTTGACGATGGCAAGTGCGCCGTCGTCTGTGCCGCTCGTGATTGCGGTCACGGCACTGGGCGTCAAAAGCCCGAACGTGTCCCGTATGCTGAACTGGTCTAGCTTCGCTCCGTTGAAATCCGTGATGATGGCGGTGTTCTGCGTAGGGTCAACTACGAAAAACTGGCCGCCGCTAGGATGCTGCGGGTTGAAGAAGGCTGCGGCTGTAATGCGCCGCACGCCGATTGGAGCAAGGTCGATGATGCGCGAGAGTGCTCCCTGTCTAGTCAACACGAACAGCTTACTGTTCTTGCTTGGGTCTTGATTATCACGAAAGACCAGCACGAACTCGTTTGTCTGGGGGATGTAGCTGATGACCTGCGGGATGCCGAACTGGGTTGTGCTTATCTGGCCTGCGCTCTGGCCTGCACGGTCGAAGAGCAGTATGCCCCTTGGATTGTTCGTGTGCGTTGCCGCAATCAGTTGCTCGTCGGGCAGGAACGTGAGCTTTCTGGTCAGATTGTCTACGCCTACGAGCGACGCAAACTTTGTCAGAGAGGGCGCGAGCGTAGAGATGAACTGGTTGGCGTCCAACTGCTGCCTGTCGAAAGATATAATCAGGAAAGCGTTCGCAGTGGAATCCCATGCCAGCCCCGTCGGAAGCGAAAGCCCGACTCCGATTCTGTAATCAATCACCTGAACGGGAGACAGCCCCCTGATGGAATCGTAGATAACCAGAATGCCGTCGAGTCCGCCCGCCGCAGCTATGTTACCGTCCGCAGTCTGCACAAGACCCTCTATGCCATGAAGCACCGGCGGCGGCGTAGGCGTAGGCGTGGGAAAGCGCACTCCTCTGTCGCCTAAAGATGCAAGCTGTTGCCCGTCGAAATCCAGTTCGTAGATAACCTGGTCATCGTCCGAACTCACAAGCAGGCTGCCCGGAGCTTTGAAGCACACGCCCGTCAGAAAGATATTGGCGATGCCGTTTTGAGGAACTATCTGGCGCACTACGCCTCCGCGCAGATTGATTATCGAAAGCCGAGACTGTATGCCGTTATCCGGGTCTGGAAACGTAGTGACCATCACCAGATGGTCTGGAAACTGTCGGGAAGTCCTGGGAATGTAAGCCAAGCCTTCAACAAACTGCGGCATCTCGCCGTTCGGGTACTGTATGGAGATTGTTCTCTGCTGCTGTCCCGTGGTGTCCGAAAGAAAGAGCGTGGCGGGTTGCGTGGGGTCGTTGAAGACGAAGAGGCTCTGCGAAGCCACATAAGCTATGCCGCGCGGCCCGGCCTTTACCTTCAGACCCAGAATGTCGAAGAGCTTGGGCATTTGTCTGACCACAGCAGTCCGAACGGTCTGCACCGCAAGCGCGCCTTCCTTGACGGGCAAGTTTGGGATAGGAGTAGTGGGAGACACGACGGGAGCGGGAGAGAGGCCGAGCACGTCGTAGCCGTCCATCACCGCTACTGTGCTGCCTACCAACGGGGCCTGGAATAAAGTGATGTCCTCCGTATCATTTCCTAAACGCAATCTTCTGATTATCTGCATACTGGGGTTTCTCCTTTTACGGGTGGAAGAGGGAACGGGGTTAAAGGTCGCGCGCCTGTCCAAAGCTTCAAAGGCGCGCACCTCTCTCTACAGTTGGCAGTCTGCGACACCAACCGCGCCTAAAAATATTGCTGGAAGCGAGGAGCTATCCTGGGTTAAAGAGAGACTCTTCAAATAACTCAAGCTTGGTCTGAAAGGATATACGAGAGGTTCAGCCGATTAGATTTGTTAGAGCCAGGGGCCGTCTTCCTTTACTGTTTGTCTATAACCAAATCTCTATTCTCGTAGCCTATCTCTTTGTCCTGTGCGGAGAGGATTTTGTAGACAGCGTCGAGCAGGGCATAGGCTTTCCTGTAAGCGGGCTTCTCTTTGATTTCAACTGCGGTTCGGGAGCCGTTGATTTCTATGGAAGACTTCTTGCCGTTCAGATTAATGTTTAAGGCAAGCTCGAAATACCTGCGTATGCCGCCCGCCTCGCTAGACACCTCAAGCCGGTCAGAGGTGAGAAGGTCGTTGTCGCGTACAATCTTCTTCAATCCCTCAACCTCTTCGTCGCTGATGCGGAAACTCTTCCTCACAGGCTGGCTTCGCGCGCCTCCTCGAAAACCGCTATAGCTTTTCTCGTAAACAAGCTCGCGCCCTTTGAGCGTGATGCGGGTCGTCTGTGAATGGCTGTCGCGGCTGCGCTCGCCGCGCGTCAAAGAGATGTTGAGGGAAAAATCATCCGCCACGGACGCGCCCGTAGAGAAGGGAAGCAGAAGAGCCAGTATGCTCAAAGCTAAAAGTCGCCGCATGGGTTTCGCTCCTTTTCAGTAATCTCGACCGTTCTTCAGAAGAGAGACGGCCCCGAAGAGAGATACTGCTGCATCTGGCCGAAGGGCGCGCTGGTCAGAAGATGCGAGAAGCCTGTCAGCCGCAGGCCACGGGATAAAGCAAATCGTATCGCCGTGTGATTGATGCCCGGAATCATCAGGCGCGCATCACCCGATTCTCTGCTCGCTTCCGCCAGCGCCGCACGCAGCAAGCCTTCGGCGACTTCATCATTCGTCCAGGCAGCAGGCCCTATGGTTCCTTTGTTGAAATAGAAGTAGCCGAACGCGCGCCCGTCGCGCGAAATCTCTCTGCCCTGAGCGCCCGCCTCCTCCAGCCAGAAGCGGTGATCAACTTCGCGCCCCGTTTCGCGCACGCGCCCGTCAACGGCAATCGCCGTGGATAAAGAGAGAGGCTTAACGTCTATCGCAGACTCGCCCGCGTTGCCGGTTTCGACGGGCCGCCCCGCGAAGGTCAGAATCTGATAGCCCGGCATCATCCCCATCTTCATGTAGGTCGCCATCGCTTGCAGGTCAACAGACGACCAGGTGAAGAAGGTCTGCGCGCCCGCGCGTGCTCCCTCTTCCATCACGAGTTTGAGAAGCGAGCCGCCCACGCGCTGCCCCTGCAAGTCTGGAAGCGCCCAGAAGCCCGAAAGAAACCAGATGCGGTCGCGCACGATTGCGTGACAGATAGTGCCTAATTGGCCGTCAACCTCGGCCACGTAGAAGATTCCCGTGCGAAAGACATGCGTGTAGTTAAGCTCAACTATACTTCGCTCCGGCGGCGGCGATTTTATCCCCGTGCGCGCGTACATATCCGCCACGCTCACCAGAAAGATTTCCGCCGCCCCAGGAATATCCGATTCAGTTGCTCGCCTGTAATTGACTGTCATCTATTTACCATCCGCGTTGAATCTCCCAACGGTCAACTATGCTTCCTCTTTCGAGCACGTTGTAGTGCGAGTGCTGGGCTGCGGTCAGGCAGGAGTGATTTGCAAGGACGCGCACGCGCGTTCCTACCCTGAAGCGATTGAAGCTCTCTTCGTCCGAAAGCAAGACCTCGCCGTGTTCCTGCGAGAGCGCGCCGATGCGTGCGCCCGTGTCGCGTCCCTGCAAATCAAGCACGAGACCATAACCGCAGTCGGGGTCGAACTCCACCGCGCCCCTGTCCTTCGAGAGCGCAATTGCTCCCGCGTCCAGCACAATCTTCAGACGAGCGCGGTCTCTGTGAACCACCGCCGAGAGCACGCTCAAAGCGCAATCGTCAAAGCCGCAACTGCCGAGCGTGGCTTGAAAGGCGTCGAAGAAGATGTAGTTGCCCGGACGCGCTTCGTCAATGCCGTCCAGGTGGTCTACGTGCGTAATAGTCGGCGTGGAGCCAATGCTTATCGTCGGCACCGGAATATTTAGGGAGCGAAGGCGCTCCGCCGCTTCAATCATCACATCGCGCTCGTGTCTTGCGAGCGCAAGAAGTTCTTCTTTCGTGCGGCAGTGATAGGAGTGGCCCGCGTGCGTGAGGATGCCACGAAAGCGCAGGTTGGATGAATCGAGAATTCGGCGCGGAATCTCCAGGGCTTCTGCCGACTCAGGCTCCACGCCGCAGCGATGATAGCCGCAGTCAATCTTCAAAAAGAGGTCTAGCGAGACGCCCGCACGCCGCGCTCTCTCGTTAAGCAACGCGGGAATCTCAAGGTCGTCCGTGATGAGCGAGAAGCTCTCGCACTCACGGCTTAGTTCAATCGCCTCGTCAAATTTCCCAGGCTCTACCGGCACGGCGTAGAGAATGTCAGTGAAGCCTTGGCGCGCGAAGGCTCGCGCTTCCGCAAACGTTGAGACTGTGATTGCGCCGTTGTGCCCTCTGGTCTGGAGACGCGCGACCTCCACGCACTTGTGCGTCTTGACGTGCGGGCGAAGATTCGCGCCCTGTGCGCCGACGCGCTCTGCCATGCGCTCGGCATTGCGGCGCACGCGCTCAATATCAAGCACCAGGCAGGGAGTTTTAAGCTCTTCAAGCTCCATTCGTGTTTGACTCGGTTCCAGTCTATAAGCGATAACCGTCAACTGGCTCGCGGCCTTTGCACAAGACGAGCGCGGGCCGTTCTTAAATCCTTTTCGTAGAGGCAGGTCATGTTCGATAAAGTGCTGGTGCTCTCGGCCTCTGCCGGAGCGGGTCACATACGCGCGGCGCAAGCCGTCGAGCGCGCCTTTCATGAACAAAGGGCTGCGCGCGAAGTCCGCCACGTCGATACGCTTGAATATACCAATAAACTTTTTCGCCGTCTCTATGCCAAAGCCTACATAGATATGGTGAACAAGACGCCGGAGCTTCTGGGCTGGCTCTACGATTATCTGGACAAGCCGTGGGAGCGCGAGCGTAGACGCCTTGCGCTCGATAAGCTGAACACGCGTCCCTTCGTCAGGATGCTCAAGGAGTACCAGCCGGACATAATCGTCTGCACACACTTTCTTCCGGCAGAAATCGTCTCTTGGCTCAAGGCCAAGGAGCGCATCACCAGCCGCCAGGCAATCGTCGTCACGGACATGGACGTGCATGCCATGTGGCTCTGTCATCACTACGAGCAGTACTTCGTGGCGCTGGAAGAGACGCGCGAGCACACGATACGACTGGGCATCCCTGCGGATAAAGTCACTGTCTCAGGGATTCCCATAGACCCTGTGTTCGCAGTCGAAAAGGATAAGCGAGAAATGCGGCGCAAGCACGGCTTGAGCGAAGACGCCTGCACGATTCTGGTCTCTGCGGGCGGCTTCGGCGTCGGCCCGATTGAGAATCTTTTCCACGCTCTGCTTGAACTCAGGCACGAAGCGCAGGTCTTGGCTATCTGCGGACGCAACGAGGAATTAAAGACGCGCCTTGAAAGCCTGGCCTCGCGTCTTCCAAATGGAGCGCGTGTCCGCATCAAGCCTGTCGGCTACACGACGGAGATGGATGAATACATGGCCGCGTCGGACATTGTACTGGGTAAGCCCGGCGGGCTGACGACATCCGAGGCACTGGCGCGCGGGCTGGTGATGGTCATAGTCAACCCCATCCCCGGACAGGAAGAGCGAAACTCGGATCACCTTCTCGAAGAGGGCGTGGCGATTCGCTGCAACAACCTGCCCGTGCTGGCTTACAAGATTGATAAGCTGCTGGACGATGCGGAGAGATTC
>JACVRN010000060.1 GCA_014534425.1 Pyrinomonadaceae bacterium | reverse complement strand
TGCACGCGCCTGTGGTCGCGCAGGAGCAGATATAGAATGCGAGCGCCCAGGAATGTAATCATCGCGGCGACCGTTAGCTCAAGCAGGGCAGCCACGCGCTCGGGGATGCTTACGTGCAGGATGATTATCAGAAGACCCGCAGCGAAAAGCGCCGCCGTGTGGCCCAACCCCCACAAAACGCCCACCATCATAGAGCGTGCAATGGAGCGCTGCTCGCTGACGATGGTCGTCACAGCCAGCAGATGATCCGCCTCGGTCGCGTGCTTGAGGCCAAAAAGAAACCCCAGGCCGAGCGCAATTAAGAGAGCTTCATTCATATTATCGGGTCAAAGCCGGTCATCATCTTATCGCATCGGTTAAGGGTTGCAAACCTGGGCCGGGTTCAATCGCATACTGCTATAATGCTTTCAGAGTCCGTTTGATGAAGGGAAGAGGGCAAGAATGCGCGAAGAGGCGATTAACACATACCACAGGCTGCTCTCGGAAGACGACTCTCTCTCAAGAGAGTTTTTCGCCCGTCTCAAAACGGAGATGCACGCCGCTCGCCTCTCGTACGGCGAGCGCCCTATAGGTGTCTCGCTTCGCCCGCACTTTCTGACGCTTCGGCAATACGAACGCCTGACGAGATTCTCCGAAACGCTGGCCGCAGCTTTTGAAAAGATAGCAGCAGCGCTCGTGGCGAATCCTCTGTTGATGGAGCGCGTGGGCCTGCGCGAAAGCGAGCGCCGCTTTGCGCTGGTCGAACCGGGCTTTCCCTTTGCGGGCATCACTACACGGCTGGACGCCTTCGTGCACGACGACGAGATAAAGTTCGTAGAGTACAACGCCGAGAATCCTTCCAGCCTGCCGGATCAACCCGGACTCAACCGGATTCTCTTTAACGTAGGCGCGCTCAGAACTCTTTCAGAGCACTACAATCTCATGCAGTTTAATCCGGTCGAAGCCCTGTGCCGCGCGCTTCTTGAAACATACCGCGAGTGGGGAGGCACTCAAGCGCCCAACGTAGCGATACTGGATTGGGCCGGGCTGCCTACCGAAAATGAATTCCTGCTCCTGCGCGACTACTTCATAGAAAGAGGGATTCCCACAATCATCGCTACGCCGGACGAGTTGGAATACGATGGTCGTCGCTTGCGCCGCGCAGAGTTTCGCATAGACCTAGTCTACAAGCGCGTGGTGATTCACGAGCTTTTAGGGCGCGCCGACGAAACTCATCCACTGATTCGCGCCTATCTAGACCGCGCCGTCTGCCTCGTCAATCCTTTTCGCTGCAAGATAATGCACAAGAAGGCTGCGTTTGAGTTGCTGACGGACGAAGCGTGCGCCGATTGGTTCAGCGCTGCGGAAAGGGAAGTGATAAACGAAAGCGTGCCCTGGACGCGCCGCGTCTCGGAGAGAAAGACCGTGCATCGCGGGAATACTGTTGACCTCCTGGAGCACGCGCGCCGCAATAGAGATGCTTTCATACTCAAGCCGAATGATGATTACGGCGGGCGCGGAATCTTCTTCGGGCGAAGCTGCGGCGAGCGCGAGTGGGACGAGGCTCTTTCACTGGCCCTCTCTGACGGCGACTACATAATTCAGGAAGCCCTTCGATTAAGGACGGAACTATTTCCGGTCTTCGATGACGAGCGATGGTCGCTCGAACCCATGTACGTTGACACGAACCCCTTCCTCTTTCGCGGGCGCGTAGAAGGCGCGTTCGTGCGCCTCTCCGACTCTCCCATCGTCAACGTCACCTCCGGCGGCGGCGAGACAGGCTTCTTCGTCATTGAAGGCAGACGTTGAGTTTGAATTCTGCTTTCGCTAAGGCATCTCGCCTAGCCAGCCGCGCCGTTCCATCCACTTGACGAGTTCAAGCACGGGCGAGACCGTGGCGGCGATGCCTATGATTATCAGCCAGTCGTTGAGGGTCAGGCTGAAGGTATTGAACATGTAGTGCAGATAGGGCACGTAGACAATCAGCGCCAGGAGTATAAGCTCCCAGACGATTGCCAGGTTCAGCCACTTGTTCGCAAACGGGCGATTAAGTACGGAGTGACGGTCGGAGCGGAAGTTGTAAGCCTTGAAGAATTGTATCAGGACGAGCGAGACGAAGGTCATGGTCATGGCCTCCTCTGTACTGCGCCCCGAATTACGCGCCCAGATGAAGAGCGATAAATTGACAATGGTTGACCATGCGCCGCCCGCTAGCATGAGCGCTATGACGGCGCGCGTGAAGATGCCTGAGCGCGGGTCGCGCGGCGGGCGCTTCATCAAATCTTTTTCGGGCGGGTCGACCGCAAGGGCCAGCGCGGGCAGCCCGTCCGTAGCCAGATTGACGTAGAGAATCTGCACGGCGCTCAAGGGAAGCGGTAGCCCCAGAAGCGAAGCGCCAGCCATCAATCCTATCTCGCCTATGTTTGAAGAGAGCAGGTACATCAAATATTTTTTGATGTTGCTGAAGATAGAGCGTCCCTCTTCTACAGCCGCGACGATTGAGGCGAAGTTATCATCCGTGAGCGTCATGGCGGCTGCCTCTTTGGTGACATCCGTGCCGGTGATGCCCATAGCTATGCCTATGTCGGCTTTCTTGAGCGCGGGCGCATCGTTGACGCCGTCGCCGGTCATGGCGGCTATGTCCCCTCGCGCTTGCAAGGCCGTTACGACCCTCAACTTGTGCGCGGGCGAAACGCGCGCGTAGACCTCTATCTCTGTAACGGCGCTCTTGAACTCTTCGTCGTCTATGACCTCCAATTCAGCGCCCGTGACCAGCCTTCCGTCTTTCAATAACCCAAGCTCGCGCGCGACAGCCTGCGCTGTCAAAGGATGGTCGCCCGTTATCATCACGACCTTGACGCCCGCCTCGAAGCATTCCCGGATGGCGGCTTTGGCTTCCGGTCGCGGCGGGTCAATCATTCCTATCAGCCCCAGAAAGGTCATATCGCTTTCCGCCGTCTCAAGCGCAGCGTTGCGCTTGGTCGCTACGACCAACACGCGCAGGGCTGCGCTAGCCATCTCCTGCGCGACGTGCAGAATCTCCGCACGCGCTTCGCGGCCCAGGGGAGCTTCGCCGTCTTCCATCCAGATGCGCGTGCAGGAGTTGAGAATGATTTCGGGCGCGCCCTTGGAAAAGGCCGTGACGCCGTCGGGCGTGGAGTGCAGCGTCGTCATGCGCTTGGTTTCCGAGGTGAAGGGGATTTCGCCCGTGCGCGGAAACTTTTCATCAAGCTCCGCCTTATCAAGACCCGCTTTGGCGGCGGCGACGACGAGCGCGCCTTCCGTAGGGTCGCCCTTAATCGTGGCGCGATTATCGTCATCCCTTGAGCGCGAAAGACGCGCGTCCGATGATAAAGCTGCGGCGGTCAGCAGCAGTCTTAAAGGCTCAGCCGCTTCGACCCTTGAGCCGCCCAGCCTGAACTCGCCTTCCGGCTCGTAGCCAGCGCCGGAGACTTCGTACATGCGACCGCCCACGAAAATCTTCCTCACGGTCATTTCGTCTTTCGTCAGCGTGCCGGTCTTGTCAGAGCAGATGACGGAGGTACTGCCCAGGGTTTCAACGGCAGGTAGACGGCGCACAAGCGCGTGACGCTTAACCATTCGCTTGACGCCTATGGCGAGCGAGATGGTGACGACCGCAGGCAGGGCTTCGGGGACGACGGCGACCGCCAGAGCCACGCCGAAGATAAACATTTCTATGAAGGGCTGGCCGCGAAAGAGACCCAGGATGACTATGAGACCTACGACCACGAAGGCCGCGCGGGCAAGCTGTTTGCCTAGCTTATCAAGGTTCTCCTGCAAAGGAGTCTTGCCGGTTTCAACCTCTTCCAGCATGCGCGCTATCTTGCCGAACTCCGTACGCATGCCCGTCGCGCAGACCACGCCGCGACCGCGACCGTAGGTGACGACCGTTCCGGCATAGGCCATGTTCGTCCTATCGCCTACGGGCAAGTCTTCCGCTTCGAGCGGCTCCGTCTGTTTAATGACCGCCACGGATTCGCCTGTCAACGCGGCCTCTTCTACCTGAAGATTGACGGCTTGCGTGAGGCGTATGTCTGCCGGAACCTTATCGCCAGTGGTCAGAATTGTGATGTCGCCCGGCACAAGCTCGCTCCCATGAACTTCCATCTCCTGGCGGTCGCGCAGGACAGTTGCAGTAGGCGCTGCCATCTCTCGCAAGGCTTCTATGGCGCGCTCGGCTCGGTACTCCTGCACGAAGCCCAGCCCCACGGCGAAGAGAACTATGACGGCGATGGCTATGGCTTCAAGGCTGTGGCCCAGGAAGAAGGAGAGCGTGGTGGCTATGAGCAGTATGATGATGAGTACGTTCTTGAACTGCTCGAATAAAATCTCCCAGGGCGTGACGCGGTGCGCCGCCTGCAACTCGTTCGGGCCGTACTCTGCAAGACGGCGCGCGGCCTCTGTGGAACTGAGGCCCTCCGGCGTAGATTCCAGACGCGCGAAGGCGCTCTCCACGGAGAGCGTATGAAAGGGCAGAGAGTCTGCGGCGTGCGCCGTAGACCTGGCGGAAACTTTTTCCACGTTCGTCAGAGTGATAGAAGACAGCGATTCAATGTAAACGGATCGCTCTTATGACAACACGCGAACGCGCAGAAATGCAAGGATGAAGGCGGCAGCTATCCCGCTTGCTCTACACTTGACAGAGAGCCGGAAATCGCCGCATTATGTCCAGCTTGTAAAGGCGCTGGATAGGCCCAACCTTCAAGGCCCGACACTCACTCATTCTTCAAAGCATTAAGGAGAATTCTCAACAATGTTCGTAAAATCCCTTCCCCTGCTCAGTGGTCGCCTGTTGCTAGCCCTGAGCGCAATCTTCTTTCTCTTGACCTTCGGCAGTTTCTCTTCCGCGCAGGCTCAATCGCTCAGCAAGGAGGATAGAGAGCGTGCGCGCATCATGCTCGAATCCGCCAAGGACGATATTAAGAAGAATTATTATGACCCTACTTTTCGCGGCATGGATTTGGAAGCGCGTTTCCTGGAAGCGAAAGAGAAGATTAATAAGGCCACTTCAAACGGCCAGATGTTCGGCATCATCGCCCAGTTGATGCTTGACCTCAAAGACTCGCACACCTTCTTTCTGCCGCCGCCTAGAGCCGCCAGCGTTGAGTACGGATGGCAGATGCAGATGATTGGCGACAAGTGCTACGTGGTGGCCGTCAAGCCCGGCAGCGACGCCGAGGCGAAGGGACTCAAGCCCGGCGATTTAATCCAGAGCGTAGTTGGATACACGCCTTCGCGCGATAGCCTCTGGGTGCTGCAGTATCTTCTGTACACTCTCAGGCCGCAAGGCGGACTTCAGGTCGTGGCGCAAAGCCCCGGCGCGGCGCAGCCTAGACAGCTAGAACTACTGGCTAAAGTCGGGCCGACCAAGAGAGTCATTGACCTCGCTTCGTTTGAAGGCAGCGACTACTTTGACCTAATAAGAGAGGCCGAGAACGAAGCTCGCGTCAACGCGCACCGCTATTATGAGATGGGCGACGAGGTCTTCCTCTGGAAGATGCCGCAATTCGACATGCCCAAGACGCAGGTTGACGACATGATGGACAAGGTGAAGAAGCGCAAGGCGCTGATTCTTGACCTGCGCGGAAACGGCGGCGGAAGCGAAGAGACGATGCTCCGTCTCATAGCCAACTTGGTAGACCATGACGTGACGATTGGCGAACTGAAGCGCCGGAAAGAGACGAAGCCTTTGGTGGCAAAGACGCGCGGCGAAAACGTTTTCAAGGGCAAGGTGGTTGTGCTCGTAGACAGCCGCTCCGGCTCTGCTTCCGAAGTCTTCTCGCGCGTCATGCAGCTTGAGAAGCGCGGCACCGTCATAGGCGACCGCACCGCCGGAGCAGTGATGCGAAGCCGCTCTTACGACCACCGCATAGGCACGGATGTTGTGGTCTATTACGGCACGAGCGTAACGGATGCCGACGTGATTATGTCCGACGGGGCAAGTCTTGAAGGAGTCGGCGTCACGCCGGACGAGTTGAAACTTCCCACTGCCACAGACATGGCCGCAGGACGTGACCCCGTGCTGGCACGCGCCTTTGAGCTAATCGGAATGAAAATAGATGCGGAGAAGGCAGGCACGCTCTTCCCCGTCAGGTGGAAGTAATAATCCGAAAGCTGTAGGGGCAGAGGACATGTCCTCTGCCCCTACAGTTTTAAAGGCTCTTGCAGGTCTCTTTCTCCCAGGGAGATTTCAGCGCGCGTGCTATTGATTGCCTGACATCTGAAAAATTCCAGTCCTTACGCTGCCAGATTGTCCCGTCCGAATATTCCACTCGGTTAATTACAATCTTCTCTTCGAAAAGGTTCGCGGACTTATTGTCCAGGCTGCCCACGCTAATCACGTTGCTGGGGCCTGAGATGGTGAAGCCCTTCAACTCTTTCTCTTTTCCGGGCTTGATGTCTACGCCGCAGAGAAACTGGCGGGTCGCAACGTTGGCGGGGTTGGCGCGCTCCTTGAACTGGTATTCCCAGAAGAGGACTTCTATGGTCTTGTCGCTCGCGTTCTGGATTTTGGCTTGATACAAAAAGCCGTCCACGGGTTTCGGCTTAGCCGAGCGCGAGTCCTGCACTATATTCTCAAGCGCTGCGCTGCGGCCTTCTATAGTATCTAAGTTAGGGTCTCGCACTCCGGCCTGATTGTTCAAATTGCGGTTTCTATCCGCAGCCCTGGTGGCGGGCGTCACCAGTTGCGGGTAAGGCGTGACCCTCGAATTATCCGGGTTCGGATTTACCTGGCGCTGCTTAGACCACTTGGAGCCAAGCACCATGACCTGCGAGCCGTCGCCGCTCTGACCCGTAGAAGCCAGCATTAATAGAAGCAACAGGAGCAAGAGAGTTCTCATGGTTTGCCTCCGATGATGAAAGGCGGAAGTTATGAATTCCTGGGGAGCGCGTGACTGCTTCAGAATTGGAAAGATAGTGCCGCGCGACGCTGCTGTCAATCAATCTCTAGTTGAGCCAGAAGCGGGAAGTGGTCTGAGGCTCGACGTGCCGTGTCGGTGTTGATGACTTCGCAGGAGATTAGTCTTTCGGTGTGAGATGTGGGGAGGAAGATGTAGTCCAGGCGCAGGTGCGGATCCCAGACTGGAAAGGTGTAGCCCTTGTCCTCTGGATGAAGGGTTCTGTAGCCGTCGGCGTAGGCGGCGTCGAGCATGATTTGAATAGTCTCGCGCTGTATGTCGCGCCCGCTCAACCAGACGAGCGCGCGAATCCAGCGCGGCATGCGGCGCACGTCCAGCAGTTCTCCGGGCGCGAGAGTGTTGAAGTCTCCGACCAGAACGTGAAAGCCTTCTTGATGGCGGCGTATGCCTTCTAGGAGCGCGCGGATTTCGAAAGCTCTGCGGCGCTCGCTCCATTTAGAGAATCTGGCCCTGAGGTGAAGGCCGAAGATGCGCGGACGATTTCCTTCCAGCACTATCTCCAGAAATGAGTGTCGCGCGCCTTGCGGGTAATGCCATTCGTGATGGACTACGGGCGCGCGGCTGATGAAGGCTATGGAATGAGAGGGGCGCGCGGCCCAAACACTCATGCCTGTCGCTTCGGCAACTCTTTCGATGACGCGCGGGTCTGTGGCCTCCTGAAAGACGACCATGTCGGGCGCGACATTTCGAATGACTTCCGAGATGCCGGATTCTCGCCCGCGACCGCCAAAGCGTATGTTATAGCTCAGCAGCTTCAAAGCGTCACGCCTCTTCTTCCGCCGCTTTCTCTTCTTCCTCAGCTTCTATGATGGTGAAGTACGGTTGGTTCATCAACACGTCGCGGGCGTATAGAATCAGATTGTTGGTGGCCTGGAAATTGACGGGCCTCCCGACCAGCCGTTGAAGCTCTTCGCGCAAGGGGTTGAGACCTTTCGCAATCTCAGGGTCTTTGTCTCCAAGGGGCTTCGTGTGAAGGGCGGGGATGTAGAAGGCGTCTTCGTCCCAGTACTGCATCACGCGGTCGCCTATGAGCGTCACGTCCAGGTCGCTTGAGCCGTCGCCGTCGGCATCAAAGGGCGAGCCGTCTTCCCAACGCTCTGCCGTCACAACGCTGCCGCGCAGCGCCACGCCCGTTCCCTTCGGCAATCCTTCGCGGAGCCGTTGACAGAACTGCTGAAAACGATCCGCTTCGCCGCCGAATCCAAGACCAATGATGCGTGCGCGAATCTCCGCGTCCGACATCTCCCAGGCATCTTTAACCATAATCGCTGTCCAGTATAAATATTTCTGCAACCCGTAAAAAGTTTGAGCGGCACGGTCGTTGCCAAGCAGTCGGCGTGCCCGCGCAATTACGTTGCGCTTGAGGGCAGACAAACAGCATTCAGAGAACGAACAAAGGGTGAGGTTAATTAATTACTATGGTTGAATATATACACGTTAATCAGGCGCAGAAAGTGCTTCGTCTTTCATGTGAGAAGGTGCTTGCGCTGCTGGAAAAGGGGGAAATAACTGGACGCCCGCCGCGTCTTCTTTCCGCATCCGAAGGGTACGATTATTGTACAGGCTGGCTCATAGAACGCCGCAGCGTAGAAAAATATTTAGCCCAACACGGGCGCGCACGCCGCAAACCAAAAACACACAAACCCGAGATTCACGCCAGCCTCCTCGCAGGCAACAACAGCACACCGCAGGTCAACACGGGATTTTAAGAGATAAGAGCAACTTGGATTATTTAGTACTGCTCAAGCGCTGTGACAGCAGCCACGGCAGAAGCTCTCGCTCTTTCATGACGTTGAGCCAAACGTTGTGGCCCACGCCTTCGTATTCGCTGTAGCGTACGTTGCCGCCCAAGGCTTTGAGCGCCGCTACCATCTGTCTGGATTCCGAGACGGGCACAACGCGGTCGTCCATGCCGTGAAAGACCCAGACGGGCGTGCGGCCTACGCGACGGGCTATCGTCTGGAAGCGCTCGCCCGTGCGAAGAGGGCTGCCGCCGCATATGGAGACGAAGGCCGCAAACATGCCCCGTTGCTCCGCCGCCAGGTGCCAGGCACCGAAGCCTCCCATAGAAACGCCTATCATGTAGAGACGCTCCCTGTCGGCTTTGAATTCCGCAACCGTGTCATTCAAGGTCGCCATCACCATAGCCTCCATCTCAGGGTCAGACCAGTAACGGCCCTTCTCGCATTGCGGCAGCACGACCACGGCAGGAAGGCGCTCCAGGTATTGACGAATCAGGATGGCGGCAGCGCCTTTGACGAACCCGCCCGTTCCTCTCTGGCCTATGCCGTGCAGGAAAAGAATCACCGGCAGCTTCTCTTTGCCTGCAAGTTTCCCGGGCATGTAAATCTGATAGCCGTAGCTTTTATTTCCGACCTTAACATTGCGTGAGAGAAGCCCGCCCTTCTCGCGTGCACGAGCATCCGTAGGCGACAGGAAGCTGAAGATTCCTCCCACCAGCAGAGACAATAAGATGAACCGCATGACTTTGAGATTAAACCCTTCCCTGTGATTTCAAGATTAGTGATGTAAATAGAATCTAGCGTTGCCCTCATTCTAAAGTCAAAGTAAGCACCTATGATAAAATCGTGGCAATCTCAAAAGAATCGGGGTGGAATCTCTTGAAGCCAATGGATAAGTTGAATATCGCGGTCGTCGCCACAAAGCCTTTCGACGGGCAGCGCCCAGGCACATCGGGGCTGCGAAAAAAGACGCGCGTCTTCATGCAACCCTGCTATGTGGAGAATTTCGTCCAGTCGGTCTTCAACGCCGTGCGCGAGACGGATGCGCCCGCAGGCTTTGAGCAGGAGACGCTGGTGGTCGGAGGCGATGGCCGCTACTTCAACCGCGAAGCCATTCAGACCATCATACGCATGGCCGCCGCAAACGGCTGGGGCCGCGTGCTCGTAGGACGCGGCGGCATTCTCTCTACGCCTGCGGTGTCCGCCACGATTCGCAGGCGCAAGGCCACGGGCGGCCTGGTGCTTTCGGCCAGCCACAATCCCGGAGGCATCAATGAAGATTTCGGTATCAAGTACAACATACGCAACGGCGGCCCTGCCCCCGAATCCGTCACCGAACGCATCTACGCAGAGACTCAGAAGATTACGGAATACCGCACGGTGGAGCACACGGACATCGACCTTGAAAAAGAAGGAAGCGTCGCTCTGGGCGCGACCGAAGTCGTCGTCATAGACTCTCTGGCGGATTACACGGCTGTGATGGAAGAGTTGTTCGACTTCAAGCAACTCTACGCGCTTTTTCAAAGCGGCTTTCGCATGCTCTTCGACGCCATGAGCGCCGTCACAGGCCCTTATGCCCGCAGCATCCTGGAAGAGCGACTGGGTGCGCCCCGTGGCACAGTCATCAACGGCACGCCCTTGGAAGATTTCGGCGGCCACCATCCAGACCCGAACATGGTTCACGCGCATGAATTGGTAGAGCGCATGAGCGCCTCCGATGCTCCTGATTTCGGCGCGGCGTGCGACGGCGACGGCGACCGCAATCTGATACTCGGGCGCGGCTTCTTCGTCACGCCCGGCGACTCTCTGGCAATCATCGCCGACCACGCGCCCAGAGTTATTCCGGGCTATCGCGCAGGCTTAAAAGGCGTCGCGCGCTCCATGCCCACCAGCACCGCCGTAGACCGCGTGGCCGAGAGCTTAGGCATAACCTGTTACGAAACGCCCACGGGCTGGAAGTTCTTCGGCAACCTGCTGGACGCGGGGCTGTGTACCATGTGCGGCGAAGAGAGCTTCGGCACAGGCTCGGATCATGTGCGCGAAAAGGACGGTCTGTGGGCTGTGCTCTGCTGGCTCTCAATCCTGGCCGCCACGCGAAAGAGCGTCAAGGAGGTAGTGGAAGAGCACTGGCAGCGCTTCGGTCGAAGCTACTACCAGCGACACGATTATGAGGCTCTGGAAGCCGCGCCCGCCGCCGAGATGATTGCAGAGCTTAGAGAGCAGCTTTCCTTTCTGAAAGGAACGAGCATAGGCGAAAGCACTGTTGCCAGCGCAGACGACTTCAGCTACACAGACCCCGTGGACGGCAGCACCAGCACGCATCAGGGGCTACGCATCTTTCTCGAAGACGGCTCACGCATAGTCTTTCGTCTTTCGGGCACAGGCACCGAAGGCGCAACGCTTCGCATCTACCTTGAGCGCTTCGCCCAGGACGGCGGCACCAGCGACATAGAGCAAGTCCTGGCCCCCCTTGCAAGGGACGTGAGAGCTTTGCTCAAGCTGAACGAAAGATTCAAACGCGAAGAGCCAACCGTCATTACCTGACGCCTACGCGGGGGCATTATAAAAGCGGCTGTGTTATAATGTTTGGTTCACGAAACGAAGCCGATTTCGCCGTATGATTTCTATAGGACAGACGCTTTAAATGCGGATTACGAACCTCACAAGATTACCTGAGCCGCTTGTCTCCGCCGTCTCGCAGAAACGCGAGCCAAGGCCGGGGCAGATTTCCGTCACCGAGTTGATTAACCCGCCGCAGATGCGCGCTCTCATGCTCAAGCACTGGGCAGAATTGACCGAAGACGCCTCGGATAGAATCTGGGCGACTATGGGGCAACTCATGCACAAGCTTCTGGAAGAGCACGCGCGCGAATCGGATGAGCACCTGATAGAGCACACGCTCTCGTCCGAGGTCGAAGGCGTCACAGTCACGGGCACGCTAGACCTTTATCACCGCGACGGCGTGTTGACGGATTACAAGTTCGTCTCCGTGTGGACGACCATTGACGGCGTCAAGCGCGAATGGGAGCAGCAGTTGAATCTCTATGCGGAGTTGCTGCGTCGTCACGAGTATCCCGTCAACCGGCTTCAGATAGTAGCCATCTACCGCGACTGGTCTAAGACGCGCGCACAGGACGCGTCTTATCCTCAATCGCAGGTCTCCGTCTTTGAAGTTCCACTGTGGTCAGGGGACGAGGCAGCAAAGTTTCTGGAAGAGAGGGTGCGGCTTCACAGGCAGGCCGAAAGCGGCGAGTTTATAGAATGCACCGCCGAAGAGAGATGGGAGCGCTCTACGAAATACGCTCTCATGAAGCGCGGAAGAAAATCTGCCATCAAGCTCTTCGACAAGCTTGAGGAGGCAGAGGCCGCCGTCACCGAATCAAGCCATTACGTAGAGACCCGCCCAGGCTCAAGCATTCGCTGCGACTCCTACTGCGCCGTCTCTGCCTTCTGCCAGCAGCGCTCGCTTGCGCTTAACGCAGCCGGGATGAAAGAAGAAGAGTTGAACCCGTAACGCTCTCCCTCCCTGCTCCTCAGCGATTCCGCCATCTAGCAAACTTGGAAAGCTCTTTGAGGGCTGGGAGGTGGCCGGTGTCGTAACCTTGCAATCGGATCTGCCTCTGTCACAGGCCACGAACTTCAACGCCTTGGCTCTATAACTTCCGCAGGCGACCCGCGCGTTATACAGTTCGGCTTGAAACTGAATTTCTAAAGACCGTTTCTTCTCCAAAAACATACGGCGTGATTGACTACGAAGATTTTCGTTGACAGTACGAACTCTTTCGTAGTAGTCTCTCCGGCGTCCGAAGATGACGAGTGAAGAACTGCTAATAAAGTATGAAGGTGAATGATGGCGAGTAAAAATCTGCCCAGGCCGACCGATGCGGAGTTGGAGATTCTAAACGTGCTGTGGCAACGCGGCCCGAGCACTGTGCGAGAGGTTTACGAGGTGCTGCTTGAGAGCAAGGAGATAGGTTACACGACCGTCTTGAAGCTGATGCAGATTATGTCCGAGAAGGGGCTTGTCAGTCGTGACGAGAGCGACCGTCGTCACGTTTACGAAGCCGAGCGGGCGCAGGACGAGACGCAGCGCCAGCTTCTCTCAGACCTTTTGGACAGGGCCTTCAACGGCTCGCCTACAAAGCTTGTGATGCAGGCGCTCTCTTCTAAAAAGGCTTCGAGGGAAGAGTTGGCGGAGATTCGGCGCATGCTGGACGAGTTGGAGAAAGGGAAAAAGTGATGATGGGGACGACTTCTTTGCAGCCCTTCGTGCAGGCGCTCGGGTGGGCGCTCCTTCATGCGCTCTGGCAGGGAGCGTTGGTCATGATTCTTTTGGCATGCGCGCTTCATTTCATGCGAGGCTTTTCGGCGCACGCCCGTTATGTTGCGGCCACGCTCGGACTGCTGTTGATGCTGGCCGCGCCCACAGCCACTTTCTCGCGCCTCTATATTTCCGCGCCCGCCGCAGGCTCCGAGGCGTCGCAGAGCGCAGCCAATGTGGATAACGGGCGGGCTGCGAACATGAAGGGAAATGTGCCGAAGGGCGCGACGCACGCGCAGCCAGATTCGGCTGGCGGAGTCTTAAAGCCCGTGGACTTCGCTTCCTTGCAGAGCTTGACGGAGAGTCGCTTCCCGTCGCTGGCGCGCTGGCTGGTGCTCTTCTGGCTCGCAGGAATAGTTATTTTCTCAGGGCGGCTCTTTAGCGGCTGGATGGCTACGGAGCGCCTGAAGCGCAGAGGGATAGAGAGGGCGACTGCTGCCTGCGAGGAATCGTTCGCGCGCCTTGCGCGTCGCATAGGTATCTCGCGCCCCGCGCGGCTTTATAAATCCGTGCTAGTAGAAGTGCCGACCGTCATAGGATGGCTGCGGCCCGTGATTCTTGTTCCGGTCAGCGCTTTCACAGGACTCAGCCAGCAGCAACTTGAAGCTTTGCTGGCCCACGAACTGGCGCACGTTCGTCGCTATGATTACTTGGTCAACCTGCTCCAGGCAATCGCGGAAACTCTGCTCTTCTATCATCCTGCGGTCTGGTGGGTTTCAAAGCAGATTCGCGTGGAGCGCGAGCACGCGTGCGACGACTTGGCAGTAGAAGCCTGCGGCGACGCGCTCCTTTATGCACGCGCGCTGGCAGAGCTTGAGACCCTGCGGGTTGGTGATGAGCGCAGCCTGGCTCTGGCTGCGAACGGCGGCTCACTCCTTTCGCGCATACGCCGTTTAATCTCCGCGCCTGCGCGTGACGAGCAGCGACGCCACGCGTGGCTTCCGGCCCTTCTGCTCTTCGTCACTATTTCAAGCACGCTCGCGGTCGCGCAGGGCGCGCTCTTTGCCGTCACAGACGCGGAGGGAATAAGACCGAGCGCGTCTTCTCCCAAACGCGCAGTGGCCTTTACCTTCGTAGGTCTTCCTTACTATCGCGGCGGCGATGAGACGGTCGAGTCGCTCAATGACACTACGAATAAGCTGCTCGCGGGGATGGCTGCGAATAACATCAAGGCCGTGGGGTTCGTGGGCGAAAACCAGCTTTATCGTGAAGGGCAGACGGAGGAGCGCATCAATCTTCTGCGAAGGTGGCTGGACGCGGGGCACGAGCTTGGCAATCAGTCTTACAAGCACATGAGCCTCTACAATACGCCGCTAGAGATTTACGAAGCGAACGTCCTTCGCGGCGAGCAGGTCACGCGCTCGCTGATGCAGGAGCGAGGACGACAGTTGAAGTACTTCAGCTATCCCTATCTCAACACTGGGCCGAACGCGGAGACGAAGAAAGCGTTCGAGCAGTTTCTCAAAGAGCACGGCTATCGTATTCATGCCGTCACGATCGACAACCTGGACTGGATATTCTCGAACGCTTATTTAGAAGCGCGTAATCGCGGAGACCGTGAAGTGATGAAGCGCATCAGCGACGAGTACGTCGTCTACATGGAGAGCGTCTTCGCGCACTACGAGCAGTTGTCCACGAAAGTCTTCGGGCGAGAGATTCCGCAGGTGCTCATGCTGTCTGCGAGCGCGCTCAACGCGGACAATTTTGACAGGCTCGTGGAGATGCTTAAGCGTAGGGGCTACGCCTTTATCACTATGGACGAGGCGCTCGAAGACAAGGCCTTTGCACAACAGCCTGCTTACGCTGGGCCTTGGGGCATCTCCTGGATAGAGCGTTGGGCCATAGAAAAGGGCGTGGACTTACGCGGCGACCCAGTGCTTCCGAGATACATGTGGCAGTTCGGCAAAGACGGACTGAAGACCCCTAACAAGTCTCAGTAAGAACAGGAACACACAGAAGGTCTCTTCTTCAAACGGGAGGGTGGTTGAACGCTCAATCACCCTTCGCAGGATAAGCGCGCCCTGCGAACAGGGAAGAGATAAGAAAGGAGTGAAACGTATGCCGCCTCGCGTGATTTCGTGTTTAGCTTTCTTCTTCTTCTTGCTCGCGCTCGTCTCTTTCGTCACCGTTTCTTTCGCGCAAGGCTCTGCGGGGAGTTTGCGCGGGCGTGTGCGGGACGAGCTTGGCGGTTTGATTGTGGGCGCGAGCGTGACGGCGATTGACGCTAATGGCGCAGAGCGGACTGCGCGTACGAACGAGCGCGGCGAGTTTGTGCTGAATAATCTTGAACCGGGACTCTATCTTCTTCGCGTCCGGGCTTCAGGCTTCGCTGAGTATGAAAACGGCTCGCTCAAGGTGGTCGCAGGCGCGCAGACGCTCGATATTCAGTTGCGCGTGGAGTTGAAGAAAGAGGAGGTCGCGGTCGGAAGCCCGGAGCAGCTTTCGACAGACGCGGAGAACAACAGGAGCGCGACCATCTGGCGCGGCGCTGAGTTGGACGCGCTCCCAGATGACCCAGACGATTTGCTGGGCGCGTTGCAGGCTCTTGCCGGCCCCGCCGCAGGGCCGCAGGGCGGCCAGATTCTGATAGACGGCTTCATGAACACGGGCCAGCCTCTCCCGCCACGCGCGACTATCAGAGAAATACGCATCAATCAAAATCCTTTCTCGGCTGAGAATGACCGCCTAGGCTTCGGGCAGATACAAATCTTCACGCGTCCGGGCACAGACCGCTTCAGAGGCGAAGCCGTCCTGGGCTTTTCGGACGAGAGCCTGAACTCGCGCAATCCCTTCGCGCAGAATCGCGCGCCCTATCAAGCGCGTCAGTACAGCCTGAACTTGAGCGGCCCCGCAGTCCGCAACAGGGCCACCATCGTCTTTAACTTTGAGCGGCGCAAGACGGACGACAATGTGGTTGTCAACGCCACAGTACTGGACGAGGCGCTCAACATAGTCCCTCTCACGCTGGCCCTGACGACTCCGCAGAGCCGCATGAATTTCAGCACGCGCCTGGATTATCAACCGGGCAAAAATCAGAACCTCACGGCGCGCTACTCAATCTTTCGCTTTGATAACGCGCGCGCAAACGTTGGCGGCTTCTTTCTGCCCGAAGCGGCTTACCGCATAACCAATACGATTCAGACCTTTCAGGCGACCGAGACGGCCATCATTAGCGAGAGCCTGTTGAATGAGTTTAGAGCGCAGTACATCTACGAGAATCAGGTGGAGTACGGCGATTCGTCCAACCCGACCGTCAACGTGCTTGGAGCTTTCAGTGGAGGCGGGACGGGGATAGGACACGAATCCAACCCGGAAGGGCGGCTCTGGCTCCAGGACAACGTAACGTGGACAAGGGGAGTGCACACTTTGAGATTCGGCGCTCGTCTACGCGTGACCACCATCAAGGACATCTCAACTTTCAACTTCGGCGGCGCTTACACCTTTGCGGGCGGACTCGCGCCTCAACTGGACGCGAACAACGAAGTGGTGAGAGACGCAAACGGCCAGGTAGTCCTTGTGCCCATCACGAGCATAGAGCGTTACCGTCGCACGCTTCTGCTCAAGCGGCAGGGACTGACTGCGGCAGAAGTGCGCGCTCGCGGAGGCGGCGCGACTCAGTTCTCCATCACAGGCGGCGAGGCGAAAACCCTCGGGCGGCAACTGGATTTCGGCAGCTTCATTCAGGACGAATGGCGCGTGCGCCAGCATCTCAGCATAAGTCTGGGATTGCGCCACGAGTCGCAGACGAACATCACTAACGGCTTGAACCTAGCGCCGCGCATCTCTTTCGCGTGGGCACCATTCGCGGCGAGAAACTCCAAAGAGCCGCAGACTATCTTGCGCGGAGGCTTCGGCCTTTTCTATGACCGCTTCAATGAAAATATAGTCGTCACAGCAGCGCGTTTTAACGGCGGCACGCAGCGACAGTTCGTTCTCTCAGACGTAGGCGTGCTAGACCTTTTCCCTGCGGTGCCAGCGTTCGAAACGGTCGCGGCCAATAGCCAGTTGCCTACGCTCGTACGACGGATCAGCGAATCTTTGCGCGTGCCTTACATGATTCAATCCGCCTTGAGCCTTGAGCGGCAACTGCCATTTAAGACGACCTTGACGTTGACCTACATAAACTCGCGCACGCGCCGGGCCTTTCGCTCGCGGAACGTGAACGCGCCGCTTCCCGGCACCTTTAACCCGGACGCGCCCGGAAGCGGCATTCGCCCGAACCAGAGCGCGGGCAACATTTTTCAGTTCGAGTCGGGCGGGCGAGTGAGCCAGAATCAACTGCTCGTCGCCGTCAATAACAGGTTCAGCGACCACTTCTCTTTCTTCGTCAACTACACTTTGAGCAAGACCATGAGCGATACGGAAGGTCTAGGGACTTTTCCCGCGAACAGCTATGACACGAGCGGCGAGTACGGTCGCGCTTCGTCGGATGCGCGTCATTCATTTTCGCTCGGCGGAAACTTCAACGCTCGTTTCGGCCTTCGCCTGAACCCGCTCGTCATAGCCTCTTCCGGTCGCCCCTTTAACATCATCATAGGGCGCGACGCGAACGGCGACACGCTCTACACTGAGCGGCCAGCGTTCGCCACGGATTTAACTAAGCCCGGCGTGGTCGTCACTCGCTTCGGAGCCTTTGACACGAACCCCGTAGCGGGACAACAGATTATCCCGCGCAACTTCGGGCAAGGCCCCGCGTTCTTCGTCGTCAATCTAAACGTGAGCCGCGCGTTCACCTTCGGCCCCGTGCAGGGAAAGGCGCAAAGCGCAAGCGGCGCGGGCGCGAAGGCTGAAAAGCGTTACAGCCTGACCTTCACCTTGCGCGTGCAGAATCTCTTCAATCGAACCAACGCGGGCCAGCCCGTGGGCAATTTAAGCTCGCAGCTTTTCGGTCAATCGGTTTCGTCTGCCGGAAGCTTCGGCTTCGGCGGCACGAGTCCCTCTGCGGGCAACCGCCGCCTGGAAACGCAGCTTCGCTTCACGTTCTGAAATGTCGTCGGGCGCTAATGTGATAGGATTCAAATTAGGGAGTGCTAATTATGAGTCACACATTGATTGATGTCGAAAGCCGCAGGCGCTTCGTCAAGAGCGCTTCAGTTTTTGCTCTCGCGTTTACGGTGCTGCCGCCAACCTCTTCATGTTTGGGAGAGAGGTCAGCCGCCAACCTGGCTGGCGCGCAGCGTCCTTGGCGAATCAATATCGCAGACCAAAGAGAGCCTGGCACGCGCATTCTCATTAGCGGCACTATCTACCAGGCGGACGGCAAGCCTGCGCCGAACGTTAAGATGTTCCTCTATCACACGGATGCCGCAGGGTATTACAGCCGCCCCGTCAGTAACCCGCGCGAGGCGCGGCTGCATGGAACGCTCTGGTCGGATGCGCGGGGGCAGTACGCGTTCGACACCATCAGACCTGCATACTAT
The DNA here is from genome assembly GCA_014534425.1 of Pyrinomonadaceae bacterium. GTDB lineage: Bacteria > Acidobacteriota > Blastocatellia > Pyrinomonadales > Pyrinomonadaceae > JACVRN01. The sequence goes on along the minus strand of JACVRN010000060.1, from coordinate 8,747 downwards.
GCCGGTGTGAATCCGCCGCCGCCCTTGCACATTCACGTACATCTGGAGCCGCAGGGCCTTCCTGATCATTGGGTAGACTCCTATTACTTCGAGGGTGATTCTCAAATCCGGCCTGACGAAATCGCTCGCGCTAACGGGCTGGGCCGCTTCTCGAATATCGTCCAGCTTGTTCCGGGCAAGTCCGGCGTGCTGGAAGCAGTCCGCGACTTTCGAATCGATGCGGCGTTGGCCGAGCGCAATCAGCTTGTAAACGGCTGGTATCGAAATTGATGATGGCTGCGCCTGACAACTCGTTCAACGCGAGCCGCGCGTGCGTGCGCCTGCTCGTCTTTATCTTTCTATTCTTATCCCTTCTTCTCATCCCTTCGTCAAAATCTTATGCCTCCACCAGCATAGACGTGCTTGACTACTCGCTCTCTCTGGAGCCGAATCTTTCGGGGCAGACGATTGCGGGAGAGGTGAGGATTAGCTTTCTGAGCCGCGTGGATAATCTTTCGGAGATAACGCTGGATGCCCAGGAGCTACAGGTAGAAGAGGTCTCGGAGAACGGCACGGCACTGAAGTTTGAAGCGAAAGAAGGGCACCTGCTCATACGCCTTGCGCGAGCGGCGAGTCCGAATGTGGCGCGCTCTCTTCAGATTCGCTACAGCGCGAAGCCAACGCGCGGCCTCAAATTCTTCGCTGATCATCTCTACGCCGCCTACAACACTCCTCGCTGGATGCCTTGCAACTTTGAGCCGGGCGACAGGGCTTCGCTCTTTTTGAAATTAACCCTGCCGGAAAATTTCAAGGCGGTGGCAAACGGCGACTTTGTTGAGAAGAAGAGTTTACCCGGAGGTCGCGCGCAGTTCGTCTGGAGAGAGCGCGCGAGCGTTCCTCCGTACGTCTACGGTTTCGCCGCAGGGCTTTTTCAGGAAGTCATGAGGGAGAAGAACGACGTCCAACTCTTTTTTCTTGCGCGCTCGCTCTACACGCTCACGGAGGTCGAAAAGATTTTCGCGGACACTTCGGACATGCTCGAATTTTTTGAAAAGCGCGCGGGCGTGGAATATCCGAAGAAGCGCTACACGCAGGTCTTGGCTTCGGGCGGAGTCATGCAGGAGATGAGCGCCTTTACTGTGCTACGCGAAAACTATGGCCGCGATGTCCTGACCGAAGCCAGAGAGAACTGGCTCATCGCTCACGAGTTCGCGCATCAGTGGTGGGGAATTCGCGTTAGCTGTGCGGGCTGGTCAGACTTCTGGCTCAACGAAGGCTTCGCTGAATTCATGATGAGCGCTTACAGAGAGCATCGCTTCGGCCAGGACGAGTACGACCGCGACATGGAGATGGCGCGCATGAGCTACGCCAAGATAAGGGCGGCTGGAAAAGACCGTCCGCTAGCTTACCGCACGCCCATCACGGAATCTCAGGCCGGTGGGCCAATCGTTTATGACAAGGGCGCGCTCGTCGTCAACCTGCTTCGTTACGAGCTTGGAGAGGATGCTTTCTGGCGCGGGCTGCGGCTCTACACGACGCGCAATTTTGATAAAAGCGTGGTCACAGGCGATTTACAGAAGGCCATGGAAGAGGCAAGCGGGAAAGCCCTGACGCGTTTCTTTGAGCAATGGATTTACACGCCCGGAGTGCCGTACTTGGTCGCAAGGCATCGCTTGGAAAAGGGAGAGGTCGTCGTAGAACTGGAGCAGCAGGGAAGCGCTCTCTGGAACATCCCGCTTCAAATCGCCGTCGAAACTTCGGGCGGCGGGCGCGAGAGTCGCCGCGTTGATTTGACGGAGAGACGCCTTGAGGTGCGCTTTCGTCTTCGAGGTAATCTTCTGTCCGTGCGGCTGGACGACGGCAGCCACCTGCCCTTCCGCGTGAAGCAGGAAGAGCGGCCCGTCTCTATGCTGCTCTATCAACTCTCGCACGAGCCGGACACTGCGGGCCGCGCCGAAGCCCTTGAGCAGATTCAATCTCTCCTAGCCTACACAAAAGAGGAGAGCACACGAGCGCAACTGAAAGCAGCGCTGGAAGAGCGCGCCGCGCGAGACACAACGCGCCTCATACGAGCGCTGGCAAAGCGTGCGCTTGAGAAATAGTCTGGAATTGGGGATAAATCAGACGGCTTCGCCGCGTCTTATTCTCTCGATGCGCCGCACCTGCCCGACGTAAGCTTGCGCGAACTCGGACTGGAACATCTCGCGTGTTTCTATCTCGTCATCAGTAACAGGCGTAATAGCCAAGTCCATGTACTCGCGGCGCGAAGGGTCTCGCTTGACCTTGCGATAGATGAGGCGCAGCCGCGTGTAAAGAGAAATCCAGCGCGTCACCTTCGTCACCGTTTCAAAGAGAAACTTCGGATAGAAGACGAGGGGCGATTCCATAGGCAAGCCTGAGCGGCGCGTGCGGCGATGCTTCATACGCAGAAAGCCGCCTTCGAGCGGGTGAATCTTCTCTATGCCTATGCAGCCCTTGAACCAGAAGATTAGAAACAACGCCTTGCCGGGACTTATCCCCGTGGCTATAGCGCGACGCAGGACTGTCTCGATGTGCTCGTCTGAATAGTATGTTTCCCAGGCCAGATGATACGTGCGCTCCCACTCCGCGCGGGACATGTTCTGATGTTCGGCTACTGCGTGATTGAGGTCGTACTTGTTCAAGTCCGCGTCCATCCACGCTCCTGCCTCGTGCAGCTTTTTATGGTCTTCAGAGCCGGGCAGGGGCGTCAGGTAAAAGAACTCAAGCAGGTCTACCGGAAGCTCTTTCTGTATGACCTGTATGTCGTGGATGATGGATTCGGGCGTGTCGTTAGGGAAGCCCAGTATGTAGCCGCAGTAGGTCAGCACCCTGGCCTCTTTCCACGCCAGCAGCATCTTTCTATATTCCGTTATCTTGTTCTGCTGCTTCTTGGCTCCCAACAGGTTCGCAGGGTTTATATTCTCAAGCCCTATGAAGACGCGCTTGACGCCTGCGCGCGAGCACTTTTCTATGAAATTCGGCAGGCGATGACAGAGCGTGTCCACCTGTATGATGAAATTCATCTCAAGGCGCCCGACTTCGCGCAAGTGTATCAGCCGGTCTAGAATCGCTTCCCAATCTTTGTTGCGCGCGAAGTTGTCGTCCGTGATGAAGAAGCGATGAATGCCCTGTTGGACGTTAGCGCGCACGATTCGCTCTATGTCGTCGGGCGAGCGCCTGCGCGACTTGCGCCCCTGCACGTTGATGATGGTGCAGAAAGAGCATTGATAAGGACAGCCGCGCCCCGCGTCAAAGCTGGTGTTAGCGCCCGCCGTACGCATGACTCTTTCAGCAGGCAGAAGCGGTATCGCAGCGCCTTCAAGGTTCGGCAGGTCGTTCATGAAGTTGTAGAGAGGCTGAAGGCCCCCGTCGGCAGCATCCAGTAGCACCTGTCCCAGTCGGCCTTCGGCTTCGCCCGCAAAGAGCGAGACTCCCATCTCCGACGCTCGCTTAACGTCAGGGTCGCGCTCCTTCAGCATGGAGATGGTGCCGGAGACGTGAAAGCCGCCGATTGCTACTTGAAGCCCGCGCTCGCGCAACTGCTTCGCTATGTCCAGGGCGCGGGGGAACTGGTTCGACTGCACGCCGATCAGCATCACCACGCCTGCGTCCGCGCTCTTTACCAAGGACTCTATGCGCGCGGGGCGAATGTGCGTGTTGGTCTCGTCGAAGGCGTGTATCTCAAGCTCAAAGTCTGGGCCAAGGACTTTCTGCTCCGCGCATTCGAGCGCCAGCCCGTAGAGCACCGCGAGGCTATTTGAAGGAATAGCAGAGCGAAGCCACTGTATAACGTAGCCCTCGTCGTCATAATGCGACGGCTTAATCAGCACCAGGCAGAACCGCCGCCTCTTTATCACTGTGGATTCGCTCACGCTCATAGAGTAGAGCAAAGTATCTGATAAGGAACTTTAATGTCAAACAGAAGAATTAACAGGGATAGACAGGATAAAGAAGAAATAACTCTTTCTCTTTTTATCCTGTCCATCCTGTTTGAATCCGCCTTTGAACTAAACTACAGGCGCTGGATTACAGCACGCCGCAGGCCGTCCAGGCGTCGGCCACCGCGACGGCTTCCACGCTTCCCGAGCCATAGAGGTCTATGGCTGCATTCAGGGTCGCCGTGCGTGCGCCCGCAAAGTTGGTCGAAGAGGTCATGTAAGTAGTGAGCGCCCTATACCAGATTCTGGCCGCTTTGTCAGCACCAATACCCGTCACAAACGGGCCGGGAACGTGTGCGTGCGTGCCGCCCTTGGCGACGAGGTAAAAGGCGTGATTGGATATGCCGGAGTTGATATGTACGCCGCCGTTGTCGCTGGAGCCTACGTAACGCTCTGTGTAGTAATCCGGCTGGTCGTTCGACGTGTAGCCGTAGTTCATGCCGTTATGCGGCAAATCCATCCAACGTTCCGCGTCGCCAGCCGTGGCCGGGGTTCTGGCGTCCTCGCCTATACGCCATGTGCCAGCCGTCTCGCCTCCTCTGGCGTAAAGCTCTACCATCACGCCGAACACGTCAGACCATGACTCGTTCAGAGCGCCGGATTCACCGGAATAGACCAGCCCAGCCGTGCGCGAAGTGATGCCGTGTGTCATCTCGTGGCCGCAGATATCCAGCGTGACAATCGGCGACCATGCAGTGCCGTCTCCGTCGCCGTAGAACATCTGATTCTTGCTGTCTGTCCAGAAGGCGTTGTTGTAGGACTTGCCAAAGTGAACGATAGAACTGATGAGGCCCGTCGTGCCGTTGATGGAAGCATAGGTGCGCGGGCCGCCGTTGCCGTCAATGCCGTTGCGCCCATGCACGTTGAGGAAGTAATCATAGACCTTGGTCGCGCCGTAATGGGCGTCGACGCCCGCTCTCTGAGTAGTGCTATTCCAGATGTTATCCGTGTCGGAGAATCTGTAGACCGAGCCGAAGCTGGTGATAGCGCCTGTAAACGCGCTAATCCTGGCGGTGTTGCGGTTGTCGAAGGTGCCTATCCCGCGATTGACATCTTCCATGTAGTAGTTGCCAGCCGACAGGTAAGTGGTGATGCTTTGCGTGCCGCTATAAAGAGAGGAGCCTGTGCCCGTGGCCGACTGCGTTTGCAGATTGTCATAGCTCCAGACCAACTCGCCCGAATGCGCGTTGATGAAGTAGACAGGCTCGGAGGTGTTTTCGGTTCCGTCCAGGCGGGAAAGCTGCACGCGGTAGACAAGGTAATCAACTCCTTCATGACGCAGAATCCAGAGGTCAGCTTTGGGAGCGTCTGTGAAGCAGTCGTCGCAGCCTTTCTTCTCTTTGTACTTATCTTTCGCGGCTTTGATTGCTGCGTTTGCCGCGAGGTTAGGGGTCGTATTAACGTCCACGCCTTCTACGAGATTGTCTGTAGTCTCTACGGCTTCGGCACCAGTCACGGTGTCTAAGTGGACAATCGCCTGGCCGCCGAAGACAGGAACTCCGTTGTGTGTTTGCTGGAAGTGTGTGTGCGCGCGTTCCGCTTTGTCTTTGTCCTCAAAGACGCGCAAAGTCTTTACGTCATCTGCGGCGATGCCTTTTGCGGCGAGCCTCTTCTGAAGGCGCAGCTTGCTGACGGCTTCGGCTCGCGCGAGCTTGTCCTGTTTATTTGAATTTGAACGCTGACCGTGAGCTGCGGTCGAGAGGATGACGGCACCGCACAGGGCTACCGTCACGAGCAATGCTAAAAATCTCTTCATAAGTCTCCTTTTGTAAGGGTTAGAGGTTTAGTGAGATAGAAACCCGCCCGCCGGGACAGGCTCCCGATTTAAAGATACAGCGTTGTCGTCGTGCGTAGAATTTCCTTTTTCGCACAGTCCATTACGGGTGAAGCCGTAACACTCCGCCTATTCAGAGCGCGAGGTTATGGGTTTTCGTTGAGAATTTAAGCTTCCGCCGCCAGTCGCTAGAGTTTAGGCAACGGCCAATGTAAGGTTACAAGAGAGCGCTACTCGTCTTGCAGGGGGACGCACAGTATACGCATTTCTTCCGAGAATGCAAGTCAACCAACTGATAGTGCGAAAAACCGAAAAAATATTGTAGGGGCAGGGCTAGTCCCTGCCCGCTCTTTTCTCAAAAACACGGGCAGAGACAAGTCCTCTGCCCCTACGGTGTACTCAGTCTCCTGCCAAAGTTGCGCGCGGAAGGATGGTGTGGGGGATGGGTTCCAGGAAGCGGGAGATGGTTGGGGGTACGTCGGGTTCTGCGCGGTTGTAGGCGTTTTCCGGGCAGACGAAATAGAGTTGTTCCTTGGCTCTTGTGGCGGCGACGTAGAGGAGGCGGCGCTCTTCTTCCAGGTCTTCGAATTCGTCCGTTGAGCGAGACGAGGGGAACCAGCCGTCCATCATCCAGATGAGGAAGAGGGTTTTCCATTCAAGCCCTTTGGCGGAGTGGGCTGTGGAGAGCGTGACGTAGCCGCGTGCGTTTGCGCGGTCACCCGGCGCAACGTCGTTGGGATCCATCACCACGTCGGCCAGAAGCTCTGCGGCGGTCTTGTAGCGCTTGGCAATCTGTTGCAGGTGCTCAAGGTCGCGCGTGCGGCGCGGGTGGTCGTCGTAGCGCGCGCGAAGGATTGGGCGATAAAGGCGCAGGACTGTGGAAAGCTGAGCGGATGGCTCCTTGTGCTCGTTGACGGTGCACAGGACGTGCGCGAGCTTCGTCAACTGGTCTCTGTAGCTTGCGCGTGCGGGGAATTGCTTCAGGCGGTTGAAGAGCGTTTCCCTGGCGCGCGTAGTCTTGAAATCTCTGCGCTCGACGTTCAGGTAATCTAGAATCTGCTCGACCGTGGCGTCGCCTATGTGGTCAATCAGCTTGAGCATGCGAAACCAAGAGAGCGTGTCCGAAGGATTGACTGCGACGCGCATGAAGGAGAGCGCGTCTTTGATGTGCGCGGATTCCGCGAACTTGATGCCGCCGAATTTTCGGAAGGGAATCGCGTGCTTGGCTAATTCGATTTCAAGGTCGAACGAGTGAGAGCCTGCGCGAAAGAGCACGGCTATCTCCGAGAGAGGCACGCCTTCGTCTCGCATCTCTTCTATGCGCTCGCAGATGAAGCGCGACTGCTCGTTCTCGTCTTGCGCTGTGACGAGCACGGGTGGAGTGCCTTCCGTCATCCCGGAATAGAGGCGCTTGGCGTAAGACTCACTTGCATCCGCGATGATGGCGTTGGCTACGTCTAGTATGGGCTGCGTGCTGCGGAAATTCTCTTCCAGCTTGATGAGTTGAGCTTTGGGGAAAAGCTCAGGGAACTCAAGCATGTTGCGGAAGCTTGCGCCGCGAAAAGAGTAGATTGACTGGCATTCGTCGCCGACCACGGCCACGTTGTCGTGCGTCGCCGCGAGCCTACGCATAATCTGCGCCTGAAGACGATTGGTGTCCTGATACTCGTCCACCATTATGTAGCGGTACTGCTCCGACAAACGCTCGCACAATTCAGGATGCTCCTCCAGCGTTTCACTCAAGCGCAAGAGAAGGTCGTCGTACGAGAGCAGGTGCCGCTCGCGCTTAAAAGCATCGAACGCCTGGTACAGACTCTCAAGCGCGTCCGCTTCATGAGCGAACTGCGGGTAATAATTCCTGACCACCTCTTTGACCGAAATGAGTTTGTTGACGGCCCTGCTGAAGATGGAGCAGGTCGTGCGCCTGCGCGGGAGCCTTCCGCTTTTGGCGGTGAGTTTCATCTGGCGGCGCACGAGGTCAATCACATCCTCGGTGTCGCTCTGGTCAAGAACCGTGAAGGTTCTTGAGATGCCAGCCTCTTCGCCGTATTTTCTGAGGACGGAATGAGCGAGCGAATGGAACGTGCCGCCTGAGACGCGCTGGCAGCGATGGTCTGCGAGGCTCGCGGCACGCGCAAGCATGCTGGTTGCAGCGCGGCGCGTGAATGAAAGCAGCAGTACCGATTCCGGCTTGACGTTCGATTCGACTAACCGCGCCACGCGGTAAACGAGCGTGCGCGTCTTTCCCGTGCCCGCGCCCGCCACAATCAGAAGCGGCCCGTCAATTGTGGTCACAGCCCTGTACTGCGATTCGTTCAACTCCTTTTCGTAATCTATTGAGGTCGAGCGCGCGAGCGCATCCACGCGCTTTAAGACAAGCTTTGTCCTGACGGGAGCGCGTGCCGCGCGTCCCAACTCCACATCGCGGCGCAGAGCTTTGAGGTCTTTGGTTAACTCTTTAATCTGCTGGTAACGCCCCTTCGGCTGCTTTTGAAGAGCGCGCGAGAGAATCCTGTCAAGCTCAAGCGGCAAGCCCTGTTTGACTACATAAGGCGCTGGCGGCTCTTCGTGAAGGATGGCGTGCATAGTGTCTATCTTGTTCTCGTTATGAAAGGGGCACCGGCCCGTCAGGATTTCGTAGAGCACTATGCCGAAGGAGAAGATGTCGGAGCGCAGGTCTACGCGCTGGCCCATGAGTTGTTCCGGCGACATGTAATTGATGGTGCCCATGATTGTGCCGGATTCTGTCTTGACCTGTAGGAGAGTATTTTCCGTGCTGTTGGCCGTTAACTGAGCTTTGCGGTTTTCGGCCAACTTCGCCAGGCCGAAATCCAGAATCTTCGCGTAGCCGTCGCGGCTCACGATTAAATTCTCAGGCTTCAAATCCCTGTGAATGATGCCGAACTCGTGAGCTTTGCACAGGGCTTCGCCAACCTGTATGGCTATCTCCAGACACTCGCCCGTAGAGAGCTTCTGTGCGTCAATCTTCTGTCTCAGCGTCTCGCCCTCGACGTACTCCATCACCATGTAGGGGG
>JACVRN010000080.1 GCA_014534425.1 Pyrinomonadaceae bacterium | reverse complement strand
TCTAGAAAGTTAGACTGGAGGCAGAAAAAAGAAGTGGCTAGGTATAGAGAAGCGGTGTGCCGTTTGTGCCGCCGCGAGGGAGCAAAACTTTTTCTCAAGGGTGATCGTTGTTACAAGCCTTCGTGCCCGATTGAAAAGCGCGGCACGCAGCCCACCTGACAGCACGGAAACTCCATGCGTCGCGGCAAAGCCCTTGTAGGATACGGTCAGCAATTGCGCGAGAAGCAGAAGGTCAAGCGCATCTACTTTATCCTCGAAGGTCAATTCCGCAACTACTTCGAGCGCGCCGCACGACAGAAGGGCATCACGGGCGAGAACCTGCTTTTCCTGCTCGAACGCCGTCTCGATAACGCAGTCTACCGCGCGGGCTTTTCGACCTCGCGCAGGCAGGCGCGCCAGCTAGTCAATCACGGACACATCGAAGTCAACGGGCGCAAGGTTGACATCCCCTCTTTCCAGATTAAGCAGGGCGATGTCATCAGCGTCAAGCAGGCCAGCCGCAACAATCCGCACATAGAGGGCGCGTGGCAGACGGCTGCCGGTCGCGGTCGTCCCAGTTGGATTGCTCCGGCTGACGGCGCGGACATGAGTGTGCGTGTTGAGACTTTGCCGACTCGCGCAGACATTGACCGCTCGATTAACGAGCAACTGATTGTAGAGCTTTATAGCAAGTAATACTGGAGCGCTTCGCTCTCCTTCATCCTGATGGCTTGAGCTTTTCATTGAAGCGCAAAGCCTTGATGAAGGAGGGCAGAAGCGCTAGGGGCTTTCTTCTTTCCTGAAAATTGAAATTATGGCTATAGATCAAACTAATCTCTGGACAGGCTTTCAGATGCCGCGCCGCCTTGCGGCTGACACCGAGACGTTGACGGAGCGCTACGGGCGCTTTTCCGCGCAGCCCTTTGAGCGCGGCTTCGGCACAACTATCGGAAATTCTCTGCGTCGCGCGCTGCTTTCATCAATCGAGGGCGCGGCCATCACCGCCGTTAAGATTGAGGGCGTTGAGCACGAGTTCTCGTCAATCGCGGGTGTGGTAGAAGACGCGACCGACGTTATCTTGAACTTGAAGCAGGTGCCCTTCAAGCTTCACGGCGGCGAAGCCAAGACGCTTTACATACACAAGGACGGCGCGGGCGAAGTCACCAGCGCCGACATTGAGACCGACGCTGACGTTGAAGTCCTGGACGGCGGCGTTCACATCGCAACCGTTTCCGAGGGCGGTTCTCTGCACATAGAGATGCGCCTGAAGCGCGGGCGCGGCTACGTCTCCGCCGACCGCAACTTCGATGAAGACCTTAGCCTGGGCTACATCCCCATTGATTCGGTTCACACGCCGGTCAAGAAGGTCAACTACACGGTCGAGGCTGCGCGTCTTGGACAGAACACGGAGTTCGACAAGCTCTCAATCGAAGTCTGGACGGACGGGAGCGTGAAGCCGGACGACGCCATAGGTCTTGCGGCCAAGCTCATCAAGGATCACATGTCCATCTTCATTAACTTCGAAGAGGACACGGACGACTTCGCTTACGCTAACCTGGAACGACCTCCCTTGCCGCGTAATGATGTCCTTGACAAGTCGGTGGACGAGCTTGAGCTATCGGTTCGCTCCTACAACTGCCTGAAGAACGCAGACATTCGCACCATACGCGACCTCGTGCAGCGAAGTGAGCGCGAGATGCTTGCCACCAAGAACTTCGGCAAGAAGTCTCTGAACGAGATTAAGGAAATCCTGAACGGCATGGGACTCGACTTCGGCATGGAGTTCGACGAGCAGGGCAACCCGATTCCGGGCACAGGCGGACGCGACGGCGACACCAGCGATTACGCGGACATAGACGAAGAAGAATAAGCCGATTTTGGATTTTGGATTGAAGCCGAGAGCATCCGGCTCCGTTCAATCCGTTCGCTAATCCAAAATCTAAAATCCAAAATTGTTATGAGACATCTCAAGGCACATAGAAAACTGGGACGCACTACGGCGCACCGCATGTCCATGCTGCGTAACCTTGCAACCTCTTTGATAACGGCGCGCGAAGAGCGCATCGTGACGACTTTGCCGAAGGCCAAGGAGTTGAGGCCCTTCGTAGAGCGCGTCATAACCTTGTCGCGTCGCGCTCAGCTTCTTGAAGGCGAGAACACGGCTCATCAGGCAGTGCATCTTCGCCGTCAGGCCGCAGGCTTCTTTCACGCGGGCAATCGACAGCAGGCTTCTTCAACGGGCCGCCGCTCTACGCAGGGACGCGCGCCGCGCACTGCGGGCGTCGTGGCTCTCAAGCGGCTCTTCGATGAGTTGGGCGAGCGTTACAAGGATCGTCCGGGCGGCTACACGCGCATCATCAAGCTTGGCCGCCGTGACGGCGACAACGCCGAGCTTGCGATTATAGAGTTGGTGGATAACCCGCGCGAGCGCGAGGCTATTGAAGCCGCCAACAAGCGCGCCTCAAGCAAGAAGAAGACTGCGAAGGCTTCCGAGTCGAAAGCCGCTTCGGGCGGTCGGCGTGGAGGCCGCAAGGCTGACCGCACTTTCGAGAAGGAAGAGACCACAGAGAAGCGCGGGGCTAAGGCAAAGGCTGACGACGATAAGACGGAAGCCAATAAGCCCAAGGGCGGTCGCCGCTCAAAGAAGACCGAGTCCACGGCTGAGGAGAAAGAGACAGAATAGCAAGACGAGCACTCGAACCGCGCGCCCCTGATTCTTTAACGGATTCTGTAAGTCCCCCTTGAAGGGGCGCGCCGGTTGGCTTAGCCCCAATGGAACAGTCGGTCTCAAGTACCCGAACTCGATTGGGGCTTTTTCCTTTGCTTGATTTTCAAGACGCATAGCACGCGCGAGCAATTCTCAAGAGTCTTTGCTTTAAGAGCCTGTGAGCAGAGGAGTCCATAAGAGAGAATGAGCGAACAAGCAACTCAGCAGCAACCGTCGCCGGATGAGCAGCCACAGGAAGGCGCGAGGTCAGAGCAGCAGCGACAGGGAGGACGCGAGCGCGGACGCCGTCGTCGTCACGGGCAGCGCGGGCCACAACCACAGTCTTCGTCCGCGTCGTCGCAGCATCCAGACCCTTCGCTCAACATGGACGAGTTGCGCGACCTTGTGCAACTGATTGCCGAGCACGGCTTCACGGATTTCGAGTTGGAGCGCGAAGGCTTTCGCGTGCGCCTCAGGCGTGAGTTAGCCCCGCAGGTTATCTCTGCGCCCGTGCAGCCGCACGCCATAGCGCCGCAAGAAGCTGCTCAGACTCCGGCTGCGGCAGAGGCTTCTACGGCAGGAAGCGCTTCTGCGGCTCAAGCGTCGGCGTCGCACTCTCAGCCCAGGCATCCGGGCGCGGAGGCCAAGGCGGCTGCATCTGCCGACGAAGGGCTGCACATCATCACGTCTCCGATTGTAGGCACCTTTTACCGCTCGCCTTCGCCGACTTCGGAGCCGTTCGTGCGTATAGGCAGCCACGTGGACGCGGACTCAATCGTCTGCATCATCGAAGCCATGAAGCTGATGAATGAGATTCAGGCCGAAACGACCGGCGAGGTGGTAAAGATTTATGTGGAGAACGGCCAGCCAGTGGAATACGGCCAGCCGCTCTTCGGGATAAAGCAATAGTATGACAGGCACGCGCAAATTCAGGAAAATCATGATCGCCAATCGCGGCGAGATTGCGTGCCGTATTATCTGGACGTGCAAAGAAATGGGGATTCAGACGGTCGCCATACATTCGGAGGCCGACCGCGATTCTCTGCACGTTCGCTTTGCAGATGAATCCTTCTGCGTCGGCTCCGCGCCCTCGGCGCAGAGCTACCTCAATATCCCGAACATCATCGCCGCCGCCGAGATAGCCAACGTGGATGCGATTCATCCCGGCTATGGCTTCCTGGCCGAATCCTCCTACTTCGCGGAAATCTGCGAAGCCTGCAACATCAAATTCATAGGCCCGCGCCCCGAAGTCATACGCCTGATGGGCGACAAGGTTGAAGCGCGAAGAGCCATGCAGAAGGCTGGCCTGCCTATCTTGCCCGGAAGCCCTGAGCCTCTGGAGTCTGAAGAAGAGGCTCTGAAACTTGCGCGCGAGATTGGCTTTCCGGTGATTGTCAAAGCCTCTGCCGGAGGCGGCGGTCGCGGCATGCGTATCGTTCGCACGGAAGAAGAGCTTGGCCCCGCGCTTGAGACCGCTTCGACCGAGGCCGCCGCCGCCTTCAAGAACGGCGACGTTTACATAGAGCGCTACATAGAGCGCCCGCGCCACATAGAGATTCAAGTCCTCGCGGACGAATACGGCGAGTGCATACACCTAGGCGAGCGCGAATGCACCATACAGCGCCGTCATCAGAAGCTTCTTGAAGAGGCTCCATCTCCCGCGCTCTCGCCCGAGCTTCGTGCGGAGATGGGCGCTGCTGCCGTCAAGGCTTGTAAAGGGATTGGCTATTCCAGCGCGGGCACCATGGAGTTCTTGCTTGACGAAGACAAGCGTTTCTACTTCATGGAGATGAACACGCGCATACAGGTAGAGCATCCCGTCACGGAGATGGTTACGCTCGCGGACATCGTGCGTAACCAGATACGCATAGCCGAAGGCGAGCACCTGGGCTACACGCAGGCGGACGTGGTCATACGCGGTCATTCAATCGAGTGCCGCGTGAACGCGGAGAACCCTGAGACCTTCGCGCCTTCGCCTGGATTGATTACGGCTTTTAATCTGCCGGGCGGCCCCGGCGTGCGTGTTGATACCGCAGCCTATCCCGGCTATTTCGTGCCGCCCTTTTATGATTCGATGATAGCCAAGGTGATAGTGCATGCGCCCACGCGCGAGCTTGCGATTGCACGCATGCGCCGCGCTCTTGAAGGCATGGTGGTCGAGGGAATCAAGACGACGATTCCGCTTCACCTGAAGATTATGGACGACCCCAATTTCCGCGCGGGCGAGTTTTCTACGAAATTCATGGAGCATTTTCTCTCCAATAACGGCGCGAAGGGACGCTTTGATGCGGCCTCGCTGGCGCGTTGACGATTGAGGGTATCGCCCTTATAATAAAAGACTTTTTCGCGGCGAGTATCGCTCGCCTTGAGTGTAGGGAGTTAATTTATGGCTTACGCAATTATCAGAAGCGGCGGGAAACAGTTCCGCGTCGAAGAAGGCCAGCAGGTGCGCGTTCCCCTCTTGGATAAAGAGGTCGGCTCGACCTTAGAGTTGGACGTTCTGCTCCTGGGCACCGATTCATCGCAGGTCGGCACGCCCATGGTTGACGGCGCTCGCGTCGCTGCCACGGTCGTAGACCACGGGCGCGACATGAAGATTATCGTCTTCAAAAAGAAGCGCCGCAAACAGTACAAGCGAACCCGTGGTCATCGTCAGGACTACACGACGCTGAAGATAGATTCGATTGGATAAAGCAGGAGCCAGAATAAAAGCGACTGTTGTTTATTCTGAGTTCTGAGTTCATAGGAGTTTTTCGATATGGCACACAAGAAGGGCGTAGGGTCTTCGCGTAACGGGCGCGATTCGAATGCACAGAGATTGGGATTGAAGAAGTTCGGGGGCGAGCGCGTGCTCGGCGGCAACATCCTCGCGCGCCAGCGCGGCACCAAGTGGAAACCGGGCAAGAACGTCGGGCGCGGCAAAGACGACACGCTCTTTGCCTTGATTGACGGCGTTGTGAAGTTCGAGGACAAGGGGCGCGCGGGAAAATATATCAGCGTCTACCCGGAGATGGCCGCCGCCGCAGAAACGGCACCGGCGGCAACCGCATAAGGCTTCATCAAGAGCCTGCTGCTGGATGCGTCGCCTGCCACCGAGTGCTTCTCTCGCAAACGGACACAGGCGGCGCATTCGATTTTAATAGCGAACAGCTATCAGCCGTCAGCAATCAGCTTTGATTGTATGCTATTGCTGATAGCTGATGGCTGATAGCTGAATGCTTTTTCTTGTTTATTGATCGTACCAAGATTCGCGTGGCGGGCGGGCACGGCGGCAACGGCGTGACGGCCTTTCGCCGCGAAAAGTTTGTCCCGCGCGGCGGCCCTTCGGGCGGCGACGGCGGTCGCGGAGGCTCCGTCTGGTTGGAAGCGGACGAATCCTTCAACACGCTGCTTCACCTGCGCTACAACCCTGAGCACATAGCCGAGCGCGGTCGTCATGGCGAAGGCTCTAACCGCACGGGCCGCGAAGGCTCTGACATAACGGTGCGCGTTCCCGTTGGCACGCAGGTTTACGATGCCGAGACGGGCGAGCTTCTTTACGACTTCACGCGTAGCGGCGAGCGCTGGCTGGCTGCCCGTGGAGGGCGCGGCGGCTTCGGTAACTCTCATTTCGCCACCTCCACGAACCGCGCGCCGCGCTATCATCAGGAAGGAAGCCCCGGAGAAGAGCGAGAGTTTCAGCTTGAGCTAAAGCTTCTAGCGGACGTAGGACTCGTGGGCTTTCCCAACGCTGGCAAATCTACGCTCATCTCTACCATCTCTGCGGCCAAGCCCAAAATCGCGGATTATCCCTTCACCACACTTGAGCCGCACCTGGGCGTGGTTGATCTAGGTGAATATCACACGATGGTCGTCGCGGACATCCCCGGCCTGATAGAAGGCGCGCACGAAGGCGCAGGATTAGGCGACCGGTTCCTTCGCCACGTGGAAAGAACAAAGCTCCTGCTTCATCTGGTCGATGTCTCTTCCGCTTCGGGGCGCGATACCGTGAGCGATTACGAGACCATCAATCGAGAGTTGAAAGCTTATGACGAGCAACTGGCGTTGCGCCCGCAGATTGTCGTCGCCACGAAGATTGATGCCCTGGATGAGCCTGAGCGTTTAGAGAGCTTACGCGCAAGAGCAGAACGTGATGGGCGCGCCTTTTACGCCATCTCTTCAGCCACAGGAGAGGGCGTGCGCGAGCTTGTGCGTGCGGCAGCGCGATTGCTGGACGAAATTAACTCTTCGGCGGAAGTGAAGCCAGAGGAAGCGCACACGGGCGCTTGAGATTCGGTTTGAAGCTTGGTGAATGAAGGTTAAGCGAATAGCTCTTTACGGCGGGACGTTTGATCCGGTTCACAACGGCCACATGAGCGTGGCCCATGCTCTTTTACAACTCTTCGCGCTGGATGAGGTCGTTTTTATTCCGGCTCACGTAGCGCCGCACAAGCGCGACCAGTTCGTTTCGCCTGCGCTCAAACGTTACGCGATGCTCGCGCTGGCGACGCAAGCTGAGGCGCGCATGCGTGTTTCCACCTTCGAGTTGGACGCTCCCGAAAGACCTTACACGGTGGAGACGCTGGCGCGCATGAAGGAGAGGTACGGCCAAGAGGCGCGGCTCTTCTTCGTCATGGGCGCGGATTCATGGACGGATATAAAGACCTGGCGCGAATGGGAGCGCGTGCTGAAGCTCACGAATCACATAGTCATGACGCGCCCCGGTTATGAGTTGGAAGCGGCGCACGTCACGGACGAGATTCGAGAGCGCATGGTTGACATCAGGGGCGTGGGCGCTGAAGAGATAGCGCGTCGCGTGGATGAGAGCGACGCTGAAAAGATTTACGTGACCGATGCCGTTCAGATGGCGGTTTCGGCGACTCAGGTTCGAAAGCTTGTTCGCTTGGGCCTGGACAAGGAATGGCCCGCCTTAGTCCCGCAGCCTGTGGCGGAGTTTATTGAAAAGTACAGGCTCTATAGAGATAAAGCATGAGAGATAATTCTTCTATCAAGGAAAAGGCTTTGCACCCGGAGCAATCTGCTAAAGGGCGCGCGGAAAAAGCGCACGACATTTCGGCAACTCAGGACTCCTGCACGCAAAAGCTGGACGAGCGCATCTGTGTGGCCTTGAAAGCGGCGAGCGATAAGAAGGCTATTGACCCCGTGATATTAGACCTGCGCGAGATTGCCAGCTTCACGGATTACTTCATCATCACTTCGGGCACGAACGTCCGGCAGGTGCAGGCCATAGCAGATGAAGTCGTGGAGCAGTTGAAGAAGCAGGGCACGCGCGCCGCTCGTATGGAAGGTTATAACAGTGGCGAGTGGGTGCTGGTCGATTACGGCGACTTCGTAGTTCACGTTTTCGACAGCAAGGCCAGGCAGTTTTACGACCTGGAGAGATTGTGGCGAGACGCCGTGCGCGTGCAGTTGCCCGAAGATGCAACGGGCGCAGCCGATAGCTCTTTGAGAAGCGAGTAGTGATAGAGATAGTCGCATCCTCTGCTCTCATGCGCGAGGCCGTACGATTGGCCGAACGCGTTGCCGCAACGGATGCCAACGTTCTCTTGACGGGTGAATCCGGCGCGGGCAAGGACGCTCTGGCCCTCTTCATACACGAGCACTCGCGTCGAGCGGGCCAGTCCTTCATCAAGATTGACTGCGCGTCTTTGCCCGGCGAGTTGTTGGAGGCGGAACTGTTCGGCTACGAGCGCGGCGCTTTCACCGGAGCCGCAGAGGCGCGCCCGGGTCGTCTTGAAGCGGCGCACAAGGGAACGCTCGTGCTTGACGAGATTGCTCACCTGACTTGGGACGCGCAGGCGAAGCTGCTGCGTGTGATAGAGCAGCGAGAGTTCGAGCGCCTGGGCGGTCGTCGCACGGTTCGAGTCGATGCGCGATTGATTGCGCTCACAAACGTTGATTTGGACGACGCCGTTCGTCGCAAGGCTTTCCGCGAAGACCTCTTTTATCGCCTGAACGTCGTGCACATAAAGGTTCCGCCGCTCAGGGAAAGGCGCGAAGATACGAGCGAGTTGGCCGAGAGGTTCTTGAAAACTTATGCGGCGAAGCATGGTCGTCCCGCAAAGCATTTCGCGCCTCAGGCTCTCTCTGTGCTTACGGCTTACGACTGGCCCGGCAACGTTAGAGAGCTTGCGAACACAATCGAGCGCGCGGTCATCGTCGCGGACGGCGAAAAAGTAGAAGAAGCTAACTTGCCGGAAAACCTGCGGCATGCTTCTGCCGCGCGGAAGAGTAAGCCTTTGAGGACGCTCGCAGAGCTTGAGGCAGACTACATAGCCGAAACCCTTGAAGCCGTGCGCGGCAACAAGTCCGAAGCAGCGCGCATACTCGGCATCAGCCGCAAGAACCTTTATGAAAAGCTCGCGCGTTATAAAACAGAGGATAAAGGTCGCAGGTCAGGGGCTGATAAAAAGCCCGAAACTGACCTCTAACCTCTGAGCCTATGCGATTGCGCTTTATGTGGGTGGGGAAGACCAGGAACGAGCACCTGCGGGCGCTCTGTGAAGAGTATTTAAAAAGGCTGAAGCGGTTTACGCGGTTCGAGGTTCTGGAAGTTCGTGAAAGCGCTCAGCAGACCAAAGAGGCAGGCATCGAAGACGAGGGCAGGCGCATCTTAGGCGGGCTACACCCGGACGCTCTTGTGGTGCTGCTGGAGGTGGAAGGCCGCCAGTGGAGTTCTGAAGAGTTGGCCGCGCAGTTTGAAAAGTGGCAGGCTGACGGCAGCGTCAAAGAGGTGGCTTTCGTCATAGGCGGCCACTGGGGAGTTTCGGCTGAGGTAAGAAAGCGAGCCGCCACGCGCTGGTCTTTATCAAAGCTGACTCTGACGCACGAGATGGCGCGCGTTCTGCTCTTAGAGCAGATCTACAGAGCGTACACCATCATCCACGGGCTGCCGTACCAGAAGTAAAAAAGCTGTCAACCATCAGCAGACAGCTTACAGCTTTGATGAGGTTTGAAGGCTCGGATAAGTAGTAAAAGGCTGACTGCTGAAAGCTGATGGCTGACCGCTCGTAAAGAACCCGAAGGTCAAGAGAGGAAACAGAATGGATAAAAGAAGAGTCAAATCTTACAGGGATAAGTTGCTTGGACGCCGCGAGGGACTTGTAGGGCAGGTCATGGAGGCCGAAGCTTACAGCCGCGAGCGCGATTCGGAAGCGACGCAAGACCCTGCGGATATGGCGGCCAATGCTTATACCAAAGAGCTATTATTTTCCATGTCGGCCAACGACCGGCATCTTCTTGAGTTAATAGATGAAGCGTTAGAGCGAATTGAGGACGGCGAGTACGGCAAGTGCGTTCACTGCGGCGAGCCTGTGCAGGAGAAGCGACTGGAAGCCGTGCCCTGGGCGCGCCACTGCCTCAGGTGCCAGGACTTGCAGGAGCGCGGTCTTCTGACGGACGACGACGAGTAGAAGAAACCATTCAGGACGTGACATAATCTGCGGCCTTCAGGCTTGAAGAGTTTCAAGCCTGAAGGCCGCACCTTTTAAGAAAGTCTAGAGAGTCTTGGGAGTCTGTAGAGTCTAGAGAGTCAAAGAGACTTTCTTTCTCTCCAGACTCTCTAGACTTAAAAAGAGGTTGTTGATGCTTGGGAGGTTTGCATCGGCATTTTATGACGCGGCGCTTGCGCTTCTTTATCCGCAGGGGTGCGAGGCGTGCGGGTCGTTTGTGGAGTCGCGGGTGGACGGGGCGGCCTGCGCGCGTTGCTGGTCAGAGACGCGCGTCTTTTCTTCCCGTGATGTGCTCTGCTCTAAGTGCGGCGCGTTTCTGGCCGGAGCATCGCCAACCCGTAAGCCTGAGAACGTTAGGTGTCGGCGCTGCGAAGATGAAAGCTTCACGGCGGCGCGTGCCGTTGGGGCTTATGAAGGAGCGCTTCGCGCCTCTATCATCGCGCTTAAACGTGAGCCGTCTGTCGCCGAGCGCCTTGCGAGTCTGCTGTATGAAGCTGCTCTTCAGCCGCCGCTCTCTCATGCGACGCGTATTATTCCAGTGCCGCTTCATCCTGAGCGCGAGCGTGCGCGCGGGTTCAATCAGGCCGCAGTGCTTGGCCGCGCACTTTCTCATCTGTCACGCCTGCCGCTTGATGAAGCGAGCCTCGTGCGCTCGCTTCACACGGAGCGGCATCGCGCTTTGATGGACGAACGTGCGCGGCGCGAGAGTGTGCGTGATGCTTTCCGTGTCGCGCGCCCGCGCCTTGTCGAAGGCGAATCCATCTTGCTCGTTGATGACGTATTCACTACAGGCGCGACCGTTTCCGCCTGTGCCGCCGCACTCCTTTCGGCTGGCGCGCAGAGCGTCTACGCGCTCACGGTAGCTCGCCCTCTGGACAGAGGCCGTTGAAAAGAAAGAGAGCCGACTCAACCTCTAACCTCTGCTCTTTGCCTTTTACCTTTTGCCTTCGTATGATGTAGGCCATGAAAACCCTTTATGATCCTATTGAACCCTACGACGTAGGGCATCTGGCAGTCTCAAACATTCATACGCTCTACTATGAACAATGCGGAAACCCTGAGGGGCAGCCCGTGGTCTTTCTGCACGGTGGCCCCGGTGGCGGATTGATTCCCGATTATCGTCGCTACTTCGACCCTTCGGCCTATCGCATAGTCCTCTTCGACCAGCGAGGCTCCGGGCAGAGTACGCCGCACGCTAATCTTGAAGACAACACAACATGGCATCTGGTCTCCGACATAGAGCGGGTGCGTGAGCATTTAGGGATTGAGGCGTGGCAGGTCTTCGGCGGCTCCTGGGGAAGCACTCTGGCGCTCTCTTACGCGCAGACGCACCCAGAGCGTGTGCGGCAGCTAGTGCTGCGCGGCATCTTCCTGTGCAGGCCGAAAGAGATTCGCTGGTTCTACCAACAGGGCGCGAGCGCCATCTACCCGGACGTGTGGGAAGAGTACGTGCGCGTGATTCCCGAATCGGAGCGCGATGATATGATAAGCGCTTACTATCGCCGGTTGACGAGCGATGATGAAACGGTGCGTCTTGAGGCCGCGCGAGCGTGGAGCATCTGGGAGGGAAGCACTTCGAAGCTTTTCCCTGACCCTGACCTCATAAACAAATTCGGAGAAGCACAGCAAGCGCTCTCTCTGGCGCGCATAGAATGCCACTACTTCATGAACAACGCTTTCTTCGAGACAGACAACTACCTGATTGAGAACGTCGGAAAGATGCGACACATTCCTGCCGTCATAGTTCAGGGCCGCTACGACGTTGTCTGCCCCATGATGAGCGCGTGGGAACTGCACCGCGCCTGGCCCGAAGCCGAACTGCGCGTCATCCCTGATGCGGGACACTCGGCGGGCGAGCCTGGCATCATCAGCGCTCTGGTTGATGCCACAGACCATTTTCGTGAAGCACGTTGAAAGAACAGTTCTCAGTTTTCAGTTTTCAGTTTTCAGCAAGAAAAAGAGAGCTTGCTTTAACTGAAAACTGAAAACTGATTACTGAAAACCGCTTTTATGGTCTCCTCAGGCACACGAATGGGACGCTACACCGTTCGCTCTGAGCTTGGCGCGGGCGGGATGGGCGAAGTCTACCTGGCGCAGGACACACAGCTTGACCGTGTGGTTGCGCTCAAGATTCTCCCGAAGGATTTCGCCGCCAGCCCGGAGCGCATGCGCCGCTTCCTTCAGGAAGCCCGCGCCGCTTCAGCCTTGAGTCATCCGAACGCAGCGCACATCTACGAAATAGGCGAAGCGGAAGGCACAGCCTTCATCGCCATGGAGTATGTAGAGGGCGAGACTCTGGCCGAGAAGATAGTTAGCGGGCGGCTCAAGCCCGAAGAGATAGCGGACATAGGCGTGCAGGTCGCGGACTGTTTGGACGAAGCGCACTCGAAAGGCATAGTGCATCGTGACATCAAGCCCACGAACATCATGCTCACCTCTCGCGGGCAGGTGAAGGTGCTGGACTTCGGGCTGGCGAAAGTCATGCGCTCTGCGGACGAGAGTATCGCCAGCGACATAGCCACGCAGGTCAAGACCAGTCCGGGCGTCGTTATGGGCACAGTTCAATACATGTCGCCGGAGCAGGCCCTTGGACGAGAGGTTGACCGCCGCTCGGACATCTTCAGCTTGGGCGCTGTCCTCTACGCTATGGCTACGGGCCGCGCGCCCTTCACAGGCTCAAGCATAGGCGAGACTATCGACCGTATACTTCACGCGCAGCCCGAAGCTATGGCGCGCTTCAACTACGACCTTTCCCCAGAGCTTGAGAGAATCGTTCGCAAGTGTATCGAGAAGGATAAAGAGCGCCGCTACCAGACCGCGCGTGACCTGTTGAACGACCTGAAGAGTTTATCGCAGGAGACGGTTGCAAGAAGCTTAAGCGCTAAGACGGCGCAGCGCCGCCCGCGCTCTAGCCGTGTGATTGATTCTCTGGCCGTGCTTCCCTTAGTCAACGCGAGCGCCGATGCCAACATGGAGTATCTATCGGACGGCATCACGGAGAGCATCATCAACACTCTGTCGCAACTTCCAAAGCTTCGCGTGGTGGCGCGCTCGACCGTCTTTCGTTACAAGGGGCGCGAGGTTGACGCTAAAGAGGTCGGGCGCGACCTTGGCGTGCGCGCGGTGCTCACGGGTCGCGTGCGGCACTTGGGCGACGTGCTGGTGATAGGGACGGAATTGATTGACGTTGACACGGACGCTCATCTCTGGGGAGAGCACTACAACCGCAAGCTCTCGGACATCTTCGAGGTGCAGGAAGAGATTGCCAGAGAGATTTCCGAGAAACTGCGCGTGCGCCTGAGCGGCAAAGAGCGCAAGCAGTTGATGAAGCGTCACACTGAGAACGCTGAAGCCTACAAGCTATATTTGAAGGGGCGCTTCCATTGGAACAAGCGCACGCGCGAGAGTCTGAAAAAAGGGATAGAGTATTTTCAGCAGGCGATTGAAAAAGACTCGAACTACGCGCTCGCGTTCACAGGGCTTGCGGATTGCTACAACAGCTTAAGCCGCTTCGGCTGGCTTTCGCCCGGCGAGGCCATGCCGAAGGCTAAAGAGGCAGCCGAAAGAGCGCTCGCACTGGACGCAAATCTGGCGGAGGCGCATAACTCGCGCGCCTTCGTAGCCGAAAATTACGAGTGGGACTGGTCAAAGGCCGAGCGTGAATACAAGCGCGCCATAGAGCTTAATCCGAACTACGCCACGGCGCATCAATGGTACGGCGAATACCTTGCGACCATAGGGCGATTCGACGAGGGCCTGGAGCAGTTGAAGCAGGCCGAACAACTTGACCCGCTCTCGCTCATCATCAATTCGGATTTGGGTCTGCCCTATTTCTTCGCGCGCGACTACGACCGCGCGGTCGAGCAGTGGCAGAAGACCGTTGAGCTAGACCCTGATTTCTGGCTGGCGCATTATGCTCTGGCGCTGGTGTACGAACAGAAGGGGATGTACAACGAAGCGATTGTCGAATCGAAAAAGGCGCTCAATCTTTTCGGCGATAGCCCTTGGGTCTTGGGCGGGCTTGGACACATCTACGCCGTTTCGGGCCAGAGGGACGAGGCGCACCAAGTCCTTGAAGAACTTAAAGGGCGCGCACGGGAGCGCTACGTCTCGCCATTTGACCTGGCCTTAATCTACGCCGGTTTGGGCGAAAGGGACGAAGCTCTCTCCTGGCTTGAGAAGGCGTATGAGGAGCGCAACCAGTGGCTCACCTGGCTCAAGGTGGAGCCGCGCCTGGACTCTCTTCGCTCGGATGAGCGCTTCACAAGCCTTTTGCGCCGCGTAGGGCTTGAATAGCGTAACCTTTTATAAAGCTTCCTTTAATGCCTGTTGCCTCATCAAAGGGGAGAAGTCCGAAGCCGAGCGCGCACGCTATTTATTTTGACACTCGCGGGCGCGCTCCGCTAATATCGTTAAGCAGTATGACCGGACGAGTCTTAGTCCTGAACGCCTCCTTCGAGCCGATCAATGTTTGCACTGAGCGGCGCGCCGTCGTCATGATTTTCAAAGGAGTGGCGCGCGTCGAGGAGCACAACGGCCACATGATACATTCGGCCAGGCTCTCTATTCATGCGCCCTCGGTCATACGACTCATAGAATACATACACATCCCGTTTGAGCGGAGGTCACTGTCGCGCAAGAACATTCTGCTGCGCGACCACTATACATGCCAGTACTGCGGCAAACAGTTTGCGCCTTCCGAGTTGACGCTGGATCACGTTCACCCGCGTTCGCGCGGAGGCGATTCGACCTGGGATAATTTGGTTGCATGCTGCAAGCGCTGCAATCACATGAAGGGCAACCGGACGCCGGAAGAGGCCAAGATGCACCTGCTTCGTCGCCCGCGCGGATTTTCGCTCCACGTCAATCGACAGATAATGCGCTACATCGGACGCGCGGACGAAACCTGGCGCAAGTATCTCTTCTATGAATCGAACGGCATAGAGTAAAGTTTCCTCTTCGCACTAGGGCCACATCAAAAAAGGATTTTAGTCATGAGCTTATTAGCAATCGGTCTGGGCTATCAGGAGCTTCTTATAATTCTCGCCATAGTCTTCCTGCTCTTCGGCGCAAGCCGCCTGCCGCAGCTAGCAAAGGCACTCGGCCAGAGCAAGCGCGCCTTCCGCGAAGGCCAGGAGGAGGCGGAAGAAGAACAGCGCGAGGCCGCACGCAAACGCTCCGAGATTGCCCCGCCGTCGTCGCCGTCGCAACTCTCCGCCGTCAACGACGAAGAACTCTTTGAAGAAGCACGCCGCCGCGCCGCAGCCGTCCGCGCCGCCGAAAACGATTCCAAAAGCTAAAGAAGTCGAAGAAGAGAAGAAAAGCAATAGCCGCCCGAAAGTCCTGGCAGACTCGCGGGCGGCTATCAATTCCTTAGCCTTCATGACTGCCTAGCGGGTCACAAGAAACACGTCCCATGCCCAGCGCCCGACCTGCTCCCCCTTCGCGTCTTTGACCTTAGACCTATAGCGGAACTGGTTACCATACTCGTCTGTTCTCTTCGATTCCTTGTAATCTAACTCCAGCTTCGCAACGCCTAAATCGGAGAGCGTGTGAAGCTCATTTGCTTCAGAAATCCCGTTGTGATTCATGTCCTGCCACAGTCGAAGCTGAGAAAAGATTAAATCCTGCTTATTAATTACCCCGTCATTGTTGCCTCCACCTGCTGGCTTGTCATACATAGCAAGCGCGAGAAAGCCATTTGGCCTGGCTCCCGATGTCTGCTGCGGAGTGTAGTTGCCGAACAACTCACGTCCACTATCAATCATGCCGTCCCTATTACGGTCTAAATCCAGCTAAGTTAATCTCTATTTACTTTCTCCCTACGATGAGCGTGGCTTTGAGTGTGAGGGAAAAGTCCATGTCGTGGCGTTCTTCGTCTATGATGCGTTCAATCTCTTTGGTGACGCGCTCGCGGTCTTCGGAGCCGAGCGAAGAGAGCCAGTTCTTGAAGAGAAAATCCGTGATGAGCGGGGCGTTCAGAAACTCCTCGCCCGATTCATAGTCGAACTCTTCTATAGTCGTCCATGAAGTTACAGCTTCCAATCCTTCGCGCTCTGCCAGAGCTTCAACGTCCGAGATGGTTGGCAACTCCTTTATAAGCTCTTCAACGTCGTGCCCGTGCTCTTCGAGGTTAGAGCTACGGAGCGCTTCCCAGTAGATTGAGAAGAATTCGCCGAAGCTCGAAGACGTAGCCAAAGTCAGCCCCACAGTTCCATCCATTTTACAGACGCGCGCCATCTCCGAAATCATCTCCGGCAATCTTTCGGGCGCGACCAGCGAAGCATCGCCTACCACAAGGTCGAATTGCTCGTCGTCGAATTGAAGCGACTCCAACTGCGTTCTATAAAATTCCGGCTCGCCCTTGATGACCATAGCCTTGACGCGCGCAAGCTCCAGGCACTCTTCGCTCTCGTCAACGCAAACCATCGTCACGTCATCGCCTGCGCGCTCAAGCAAAGCCATGGCGTGCCCGCCCGTGCCTGCTGCAACGTAAAGAATGCGCCCCTTCTTGGGAAGCTCTACGTGCTCGTCAATCAACTCTGCGAAACGCTCGCCCCAGTCCGTAGCAACATAAAGCTCCTGAAGGAATGCCATCTCTTTTTCTGATTTATCAGCGCTCAACTTTGTTCACCTCTGATTGAAATAGAACGTAAGGAAGATTCAAACAGGGATGGACAGGATAGAGAGGATAAAGAAAAAGAAGTGATTCTCTTTTTTATCCTCTCTATCCTGTCCATCCCTGTTAAATTCTTAGCTTATTAACATTCATGGTCGCCGCCGTCTTCGGTCTCTTCATCATAATACACATGGCCCTGCAAGCGTTCGGGCAGGCACGCCATCTCTTCTTTGGCGCGAGGGTCAGAGTGGACGTAGCGATAGCCTGTGCCGTAGCCGACGCGGCGCATCAGTGGAGTGATGGCGTTGCGAAGATGAAGCGGCACAGGCTCGCGCGCCGTCTCGGTCGCGTCTTCGAGTGCGGCGTAATAAGCGCGCTTGACGGCGTTGGATTTCGGCGCACACGCCAGATAAATTGTGGCCTGCGAGAGCGGGTAGAGAGCTTCGGGCAGACCTATAAGCTGCGTGATGGTTGCGGCGGATGCCGCCTGCACAATCGCCTGCGGGTCTGCAAGCCCTATGTCTTCGGAAGCGAGTATGCAGAGGCGGCGGGCTATGAAGATGGGGTCGGCCCCGCCTTCTATGAGCCGCGCCAGCCAGTAGAGCGCCGCGTTGACATCGGAGTTGCGAAGCGATTTGATGAGCGCAGAAGCAAGGTTGTAATGCTCTTCGCCGCCCTTGTCGTAAGCGTAATGCGCGCGTCCCATAGCTTCCGCGAGCGTCTCGTCTGAGACGTGGCGCACGCCCGCTTTGTCAGGCTCCGTGGATTCCACAGCCGCTTCCAGTGCGGCCAGCGCCACTCGCGCATCGCCCGCAGCAGACTTCGCCAGTCGTTTAATAATCTCGTCCGGCACCTCTGGCCGCAGGTGAGCCAGGCCCCTCGTATCATCCGTCAAAGCCCTACGCAGAATAGTTTCCACTTCATCTTCCGTGAGCGGCTGGAGCGTTAGAACTTTGGAGCGCGAAAGCAGCGCGCCCGTGACCTCGAACGATGGATTCTCAGTAGTGGCTCCTATGAGCGTGATGGTGCCGTCTTCGACAGAAGGCAGAAGCGCGTCCTGCTGCGCCTTGTTGAAGCGATGAATCTCGTCTATGAAGAGGACTGTGCGCGTGCCTTCGCGCTTCGTCTCGCGCGCTTCGGAGATGGCGGCGCGCATGTCCTTGACGCCTGAGAAGACAGCCGAGAGCGCTACGAAACGCGCGCCGCTTCTCTCCGCCAGAAGCCGCGCCAAAGTGGTCTTGCCTGTGCCGGGCGCGCCCCACAGTATGAGCGACGGCAGGTTGCCGCGACCTTCTATCAAGCGACGCAGCACGCGGCCTTCGCCCACAAGATGATGCTGGCCCACGAACTCCTCAAGGGTGCGCGGCCTCATCCTTTCGGCCAGGGGCGCGAAAGCCATTTCATTCAAGCTCACTGGAGCTTCCGTCTCTGCGAAAAGATTTTTGGTAGTGCGGCGCGGCATTGGTTTGCTGGGTGCTCTTATAAAAAGAGACGCGAAAAGGTGCTCTCCTGTGATAAACTTGGTTTAGTGACTTTCAGGAAAAGCTTAGCATAAACCGCAAGGATTGCGTCACCCGGGAAACGCGCCAGTCTTCTGTCGCTGGGCGCGCATCTTAGTTGGAACGCGAGGAGAGCTTTCTGCGTATATGAGGGCAGGCGCGCGATAAGCCTTTTTGAAGAAAGCAAAGGCCAATGCTCGCTTGAGAAAATTTCGAGGTGTGGGAGATGAAGGAAACTAACGACGTTTTAAGAATAGCCGGCATCATACTTTTAGGGCTTTTCATACTTGTGGTAGGCGTGCCGCTAGTATTGGCCGCCGCCGGAATCACCCTGGGAATCGTGGGCATGGTCTTCGGCCTTGCCGTGGGACTTATCAAGCTGGCTATAGTCGTAGCCATAGTCTATTTAGTGCTAGTGGGAATTCGAGCGATGCTTCGCTGAAAAGTGTGCGTAGCAAAAGAGAGAGCCTGACCAGGTACTTACCAAGATGAAACGGTCGCAATGCTTCAACTCAAAAGCATTGCGACCGTTTCATTTTTCCTCGTAGCTTAAACGAATTTCTCAAATCAAATCCGAATTATTGAACACGCCCCGCTCATCACAGCGCGCGATAGAGCAGGTATTGGTCGCGTCTCAGGATAATCTGGCAGTTGGCGCATTTCTCTTCGGAGCTAATGACGAGCGCGCCGGGCGGCGGGCGCTGGCCGTACTCCAGGTGTATGAAGTCATTGGTTCCACGCCCGTCCAGCGTGGCGTACCAGAAGGCGTGTATGTAAGCAGGCCCCCACATGCCGTCCAGCAGATAGATGGGGCGCTCCGGCTGCGCCAGCGCCTCGCGGTAAAGCTCACGATAGCCTGCATCAAAGGCTGCGCCTCTCTGCGGCCCGTCCATGTGGAACTGATATTGAAAGTAGAGAGCCTGCAAGAGCGTCAGGGCAAGCAGAACTGCCAGAGCTTTGCGCCTGGCAAAGAAGGAGAGCAGTGGTTCCGATGGTTCATCCGCCTGCAAGGCTTTCTTCTTAGCCTTCTTCTTTGACGGAGCAGGCATCGTTCTTCCTTCAAACAATCTCTGTAGAGCGGGGATTGTCAGAACAATCAGGAAGACCGGGTAGGGAATCATGCGTAGCGTGTGAAACTGGTCTAGCGTGAGCGAGGCCGAGACGGGAGAGATGATGAGGCCGTACAGGATGAATCGCCACCATGATTCCCGCCAGCGATATTTGAGAACCAGGTAGATGCCTAAGAGCGACAGAATAAGAACCGGCGCGAGGAAGCTTCCCATTCCCGCGACGTGATGGCGAGGATTGGTGTCGCCCACGAGAAGCAGGCTGGACGGGCTGAGGTTGGCGAAGTAATGGCTGATGAACTCCGGTATGATTGCGCTCCAGGTGGTTTCCGGCTTGATGTAAGAGATTAGATAAAACCTCTCTGTCAGCACGCCCGGATGCCAACGGTTGAAGACGAGAAGCGGCACAAGCGTCAGGCCGAACAGAAGCCAGGTCTTCAGGACATCCATCAGCCGCTCGCGGTTTCGAGCGAAGACTAGAAGGCCCAGGGCCAGAAGCGGAGCAAACAGCCTGCCTATGGTGTAAGTGTAGGTCAGAAGCCCCAGGCTTAATGCCACAAGAGCGCAGTCCGTCCAAGACCAACGCTTGTGCTGCTCCGCTCTCCAGAGCGCCAGAAGAAAGAGAGCGAGCGTCAAGGGATAGAGCGCCACTTCAAAGACCAGGCGGCTCACTTCGAAGAGCCACGGCGTAAGGAGAGCTATCAGAGCGACGATGATTCCTATGGTGCGGCGTTTGGATATGTGCCACGCCAAAACTCCCAACAGCAGCGCCGCAGCGAAGCCAAGGGTTGCGCTCAAAAGTCTAGCCGCGAAAATGCTCGGAGGAGAGAAGAGATAGACGACCGCCAGAAGATAGATGTAAGTCGGATTAGCGTAGACGCTGAAGACGCCCGTGTAAGAGCGCACGTAGAGCGGCCATGCCACACCCGCCTCGCTCACGCCCCGCTCGCGCGCCATCAGGTAAGCGTTATAGGCTATGCTGGATTCGTCCAGATAAAAGCCGGGCGGGTTCTTTGAAATGCCCGCGATGTAAAAAGCGTAGAGACAGACAATGGCCGCGAGCGCTATGAGCAGCCGTTTGTAGTTGCCCGAAAGCTTCTGTTTGAGAGGCGCGAGCCTTGGGGTCATGCTTTAAGCACCTGGGAGCAAAATCGAAAGGCAAAGGCTCACGCCTTGAAACACGAGAAGCTTTCTCGCTTGAGCCTTAGCCTTTGGCACGAAACTCAGCCGCTACTTCTGGGCGGGTTGGCGCACCAGTTCAGACAGGCGCGATACTTTTTCTCGCACTCCTCCTTCTTAGGCCCATCACCCTGCGCCTGCTGTCGGCAGACATTGTATTTGCGCCCGCACTCTGTCTTGCAGCTATATCGCCACGACTCATTTTTCTGACCCGCTACCGGAACGATGAGCAGGAATAAGAGCACTAGCAGATAGAAGCAACTTTTCATACGGCTCTCCTTTCAAGCTGGATTCTAAAGGATTGTATGCGGAAAAGTTAAGGCAGAGAAGTGAAGCGGCAAAAGCAGCTTCAAACTGACCCACTACTGGCTCTGGCTTTCTATTGACAACTTATTACTACAGGGCATATCTTCCAACTACTTTAACTCTGCTTCCATCTCTTTGGGCCAGGCAGCGCTTTCCCCGAATTAGAGAGCAGCCATGCGTACCTTTGCACAGAAACAGAATCAGCCTCAGCAGAACGGGCCGCTTCCGGCCCCGCGCACGCAGCACACGATTCCACACAGAGCCATAACGGCTTTGCCGCATGCGAATGCCGGAAGCCCGGAACTGAATTCACGCCCGCTGACTCCCACTATGTTCGCGCATGATTTCAGCCGCGTTCGGTTGCAGTCAGAAGCGGGAGGCCCCGGCCTGTTGACAGCTTCAGCGCCGCAACGTTCCATTGGGCCTGCGGCGGGTTCAGGCGACATCACGCAGAGAATCGCACGTTTGAAAGAGCATAGATTCCTATGCCCGCCTACATCGGACAGCCTCACCAACATCAGCAAAGCGACGGGCGGCGGCGGCACCCTCGGTTACACCAAGATTGACAAGTCCAGCGAGCTAAAGTGTTACCCCAAATTCGACATAGACGCGAAGGCGGGAACCTGCACGTTCAAGCCGGTCGCGCCCAGCCTCTCACTGACTTCAAAGTTTGCCGAAGTGACCGCAGAGGCTATCACCTCGGACACATTCCAAGACCCTGGCTTCTGTGACAATAAAGCCGTTCCTATTTACGGGAAGATTACTAAAGACGTGTCCGAACTGGCGAAGCAGGGCGAGCAGGAGCACTGCGACGACCTGACCATCTCTTTCAACCAGACGCTGAAGCCTTGCGCTGCCGAGGTGAACAAGCTTGCCGGACAGACCTTTAAAGCAAAGACTGAAGAAGAGTGTTTCAAGACGCTCACAGCCAAGCTCGGGTTTGACCCCATAAGCTGCACAGAGGAGTTTATCAACCTGACGGCGAAGGATGATGAACGAGACGCCAAGGGCATGCACGACTTTGATCCCACTATCATCTCGAAAAGCTGCACGAAAATCGTAATCGGATACACGAAGTCCGCGACCAACAAGATTGGCGATCCGGCAGTAGCGCCAACAAAATTCATTCCCGCCTCAACCAAGTGCGCGAAAGCAGCCACGCCAACCAAGACTACTACTCCTCCCGCCGGAAGCGGCACGACTGCGCCCAAGAAAGATACCACCAAAAAGTGAGAGCCTTTGCTTATCTG
>JACVRN010000066.1 GCA_014534425.1 Pyrinomonadaceae bacterium | reverse complement strand
GTACTAGAAATTTCTTCCCACCGCCAGCGAGGACTGAGGCCATGACCATTACTATTTTCCATGACAAAGAGTGTAAGGGTGCAAGTCAGACGGTCACTAGAGACTTGCGAGACATGAAGGGGATGGCGGCTGATAAGCCAGGTTCCATTCGGATGAGCGATGTCAGGGATGCCGCGCTCCTGTTCAAGAACGACGACTGGCATGGCGGCGCGCTGTATCTGAACGGTGCCCAAACCGTCACTGACCTCGGCTCGGCTAAGGCCGGAGGCCGTTTCGGCTTCGGCAACGTGGTGCGCTCGATACGCGTCACCCCGTTCTTCGTCAATCTAAACGTCTCCATTGTAACTAGCGGCGATGACCTGCCTGGGATTTGGCCGACTACGTGGTGGGCCGAGGGAGTTGTTAAAGACGTGGTAGAGCGTGCCAATGCCTATCTACTGGCTCAGAACGCGCTGCTACAAATGGAGATTGCCCGCATCACTTTTCGGGACGACCCGAAGCAGTTCAACATCTCCGGCACAGAGGGCTGGGCCTTTCCATCAGCATGGAAGAACCGTGGCGAACTTGACGTAATCGTGGTGAACCATTTCGCCAAAGAGGGGAAAGCCGGTCGCACCCCACGGCCCTGCTTCGGGCAGGCGCTGGTGATGGCTGCCAAGGTGACAATTGACGGGGTTGATACCGTGCTGACTAACGAGCTTCTGGCGATTACTCTCGTGCATGAACTCGGTCACTACCTTGGGCTAAGCCACGGTACCGCTAATAAAGACTCCAATAACATTATGTTTCCTGATGGGTCGACTACGGACGTTCTATCGGGGAAGTCGCTATGGAAGGATCAGATACGCGAGATGCAGGATCGCCTGGCTAACAACCTGGCTCGCAAGTCGGATCGTAAGGAGTAGATACCGAGAGGCAAAGTGCGACCGGAAGGCGACCTTTTCCGCCAGCTTCGCTGGATAAATGATGAGTTCGGAGAAGGGAAGAGAGCTTGAGATTTCGGTACACTTCAGACGTTGAAGCGGAAGTGAACCACGTCGCCCTCCTGCATGACGTAGTCTTTGCCTTCGAGCCTGAGCAGTCCCTGTTCACGAGCTGCAGCGTACGAGCCTGCGCGCATGAGCGCGTCATAGCTGATGACCTCTGCGCGAATGAAGCCTCTTTCTATGTCCGTGTGGATTGTGCCTGCGGCCTGAGGGGCGCGCGTGCCCACGGGGATAGTCCAGGCGCGCACTTCCTTTTCGCCCGCCGTCAAAAATGACATGAGGCCAAGCAGGCGATAGGCGCTCTTGATGAGGCTGTCAACGCCGCTTCCTTCTACGCCTAGCGCGTCCAGGTAATCGCGCCTTTCGTCAGGCGGAAGGTCAACCAGTTCTGCCTCCAACTGCGCGCAGATGATTACGCATTCCGCGCCTTCGCTCTCGGCAATCTCGCGCACCGTTTGAACGTGCGGATTCTCGTCCGGCTCGGCCATGCTGGCCTCGTCAACGTTGGCGGCATAGATGGTAGGCTTCGTCGTCAGCAGAAAGAAGGAGCGCGCGATTGCCTGCTCTTCCTTCGACAGTTCTACGACGCGCGCGGGCTTACCTTCTTCGAGCACGGGCTGAATCTTGTCTAAGACTTCCAGTTCCGCGCGAGCCTGTTTGTCTCCGCTCTTGGCCGTCTTCTGTGCGCGCTCGCGCCTGCGCTCCACGCTTGAGAGGTCTGCGAGCGCAAGCTCGATTTGAATAGTCTCTATGTCTCTGCGCGGGTCTACGGAGCCTTCGACGTGAACTATCTCTTCGCTCTCGAAGCAGCGCACGACCTGAACGACCGTGTCGGTCTCGCGTATGTTAGCGAGGAACTGGTTGCCCAGGCCCTCGCCCTTGCTTGCGCCACGCACAAGGCCCGCTATGTCCAGGAACTCTACGGTCGCGGGAATGATTGTCTTAGTCTTGACGAGAGCGGCCAACGGCTCAAGCCGTTCGTCGGGGACGGGCACGACGCCTACGTTCGGTTCTATGGTGGCGAACGGGTAGTTGGCGGCGAGCGCAGCCGATTGCGCCGTGAGTGCGTTAAAGAGTGTGGACTTGCCCACGTTGGGAAGCCCTACGATACCTGCGCGCAGCATAAAAGAGATTAACCCCTTACGGAAACAGTTTTCGCTCCGGTTCGAAAATAACTCTTTTACACTGCGGCCAGTGGCTTGTCCAGCCCGCTCAAGGAATAAATTAACAGGGATGGACAGGATAGAGAGGATAAAAGAAGAGCTATTGTTTTATCCTTATCCTTTTCATCCTGTCCATCCCTGTTAATTTATCTTCTCTAAATTCTCTCCAACTCTCGGACGGTCATTTCGTTTTCGGTGTTGCCTGTGTTGAGGGTCGAGGATGGCTCGAATAAGAGGACGTGGGCCTCTTCGTCTGCGACGGGGCGGTGTTCTACGCCGTGCGGGACGATGATGAACTCGCCCTCTTCAATCCACACGTCGCGGTCTCGGAACTCCATGCGAAAGCGGCCTCGCACGACCATGAACATCTCGTCTTCCGTCTCGTGATGATGCCAAACGAAGGGGCCTTGAAACTTGACCAGCTTGACGTACTGGCCGTTCAACTCGCCCACTATCTTCGGCTGCCAGTGCGCGCTGAAGGACTCAAGCTTCTCCTGAAGGTTTACTTTATCCATAACTAAAATCCGTCCGAGAGTTAATTAAGGTCAATGACCGGCAGGCTCTATCACGCCTGAAAGCCAGTGTATGATGTTGAGCGTCAGTTGGCGATTGTCTGCGCGCGTGTCGTTCATGCCGAAGACTCCGTCCGCCTGAACCTGAGCCGAAAGCACACCGGCCTCGCCCATGACGACCACGCGGCCTCTGCCATACTTGAAGGCCACTCCCTGCGAGCGACCGACTGCCGGAACGGGGTCGCTGTACTGTATGGTCTGCTGTGGAGGCCCGTCCGGGTTCTCCGTCTCTATCAACTCAGGGACTCTGTCAACCGCAGTGTCCGAGAGTTTCAGAATCGGCGCGCTGCCTTCGGGGCCTTTCAGGGATTGTCCAGTATAAGTGATGACCTTGTTGATGCGCTCCTGCGGGGTGCGCCCGTCTGTGATTGGATGTTGCCCTATTAATCCTTTATCCCGCGCAAAGATAATCATGCCAGGCTTGTTAGAGACATGATTCGAGGGGTCTTCAGTGAAGCCTTTGCTCATCTCTACGCCGAAGCGCTGCGCCAGGTTTGCCGCCGCCGCTCCAGTTGGATAAATGTCCGTTATCAGCAGGAGCGAGCCGCCCGTATTGACCCAATCGCGCACGGCATCGCATTCGTCATCCGTAAAGGCGGGCGTGTCGCCGCGATCATTCGCCCCTAGCGCGCTGGCTATGACGAGTATGCGGCCTCCCATCAGCAGGCCGCTTTGAAACTTCTCGCGTATGGGAAGAATCTGATAGCCATCGTTTGAGAGAAGGTCTGCGAAGGGCTTGTAGCGACCGCCGGTCGTATGAAAATTCTGGTGCCCTTCGTCAAAGATGATGACGGGATGCTCTTTGGTGTAGGTGGGGCCTGCGACGCGTGCGTTGAAATTCGGATCTGCGACTTGCGGCACGGTGTAAAGCGCAGACAGCACACCTAAAAGGAGAGCGCCTGTGACAAGATGTGGCAGATATTCACGAACGAAGCGTTGACGCATGAGCCTGGGGAAGCCCTTCTGGAAGTTCGTAAATCAACCAGCTAGATGTACCTTTTGCCGATACGGTTGCTTTTCTTACAATTTGAAAGCTCAAGAGATAAGACGACGTGCTTCGAAAAATATTAACGTCGATTGCCGTTTAAGGTTCCGTGAATCGCCGCGCTTCCAAAAAAGAGTATAGATGTACGAATCCTCGTAACACCTGAGGGGAAAAATTTCGGCTTCGAACTCTTTACTTCTTTACACAGAAGTAAAAGGTGCCTAATCTGATAGCGCTCATCCAACCGAAAAGAAGAAGGTGTCGTCACAGATGTTCAATCGAACAGGAATCGCAAGAATCTTAATCTCGCTCGCAGCGTCAGCCGCTCTGTTGCTGGCTTTGGGCGGCTCAAGCGCGGGCGCGAACTCTCTGAGAGCTTCAACTATGAGTGATGAACAGGAAACACAGCAGAAGACGGAACCGTTAACTACGCCGCCGCAGGCCAGGCCCGAAGACG
Organism: Pyrinomonadaceae bacterium; assembly: GCA_014534425.1. Taxonomy (GTDB): domain Bacteria; phylum Acidobacteriota; class Blastocatellia; order Pyrinomonadales; family Pyrinomonadaceae; genus JACVRN01. Next base: position 21,274 of record JACVRN010000066.1, on the reverse strand, counting down.
TTGCTTCTATGGACGCAATCCTGGCGGCGCTCTACGATGTCATCTCCGGCCCGGCGGGGAAGAAGCGAGACTGGAATCGCATGCGCTCGCTCTTCATACCCGAAGGGCGCTTGATGGCCGTAGGGCCAAAGAAGGAGGGCGGCTTCGGTTATCGCGTCATGGACGTGGAAGGGTACATCAAGAGTTCGGGCAACTATCTTGAGACGAACGGCTTTTTCGAGCGCGAAGCGTCGCGCGTCGTAGAGCAGTTCGGACAGATAGCGCACGTCTTCAGCACCTACGAATCCAGGCACAAGATGGATGACGCCAAGCCCTTCATGCGCGGCATCAACAGCATACAGTTGATGAATGACGGAAAGCGCTGGTGGATAGTCAGCGTCTACTGGGAAGGCGAGCGCACGGACAATCCACTGCCGGAAAAATATCTGAAGACGAAGCCCTGAGCTTTTCAAATCGCCGCGTAAGGATTAAGCTTCTAGAAATAATTTAACAGGGATGGACAGGATAAGCAGGATAAAGAAGAAGCAATAGTTCTGCTTTTATCCTGACAATCTCTGTCCATCCTGTTAATTTCTTATAGGGGAAGAGAAGATGAACTGGCGAAATAACCTCGTTGACGATGCCGAGGGCATCAGGAGTCTGCTGATGGACACCAGGCGCATAGCCGTGCTCGGCATCAAGACCGAAGCTCAATCCTTTCAACCGTCCTTCTATGTTCCGCAGTACATGGCGCAGGCCGGTTTCGAAATCATACCCGTCCCCGTTTACTACCCCGAAGCGACGGAGATTCTGGGACAGAAGGTTTATAGAAAGCTTGCGGACGTGCCGGGCGAGATTGACCTGGTTGACGTGTTTCGCCGCTCGCAGGACGTTCCAGGCCACCTAGACGATCTGCTTGCCAAAAAGCCCAAAGCGGTCTGGATGCAATCCGGCATTAGGCACGACGAAGTGGCGGAAGCCTTAGCGCGCGAAGGCATAAAAGTCGTGCAGGATCGCTGCCTGATGGTAGAGCACCGAGCGCTCGGGAGACGGTAGCCAGAAGCTTTCCCTGAAATCCGTTTCTTAACAGGCGAGCCTTCCCCCACTTCTTCCGGCTCGCCTCTTAAAATCATTTTGCTACTCCCCCGTATAACTTTCGTTAAGTTGGATAATTTATCTTGCTTCTGACTAAAGTTTCGGAGAGACTTTCATGAACGTACAGCTTAAAAATCTGAGCGCGCAGGTCATGGTTATCACGGGGGCTTCTAGCGGCATAGGTCTTGTGACGGCGCGCATGGCTGCAAGGCGGGGCGCGCGACTCGTGCTGGCCGCGCGAAGCGAAGATGCGCTCAAGCAATTGAGCGAAGAGATAAACTCAGGCGGCGGCGAGGCCGTTTACGTCGTGGCTGATGTCGGAAGCGAAGAGGACGTGCGGCGCATCAGCGAAAAGGCGCAGGATCGCTTCGGAGGTTTCGATACCTGGGTCAATAACGCGGGCGTCTCAATCTACGGCAACATGCTGGATGTAAGCCACGAGGACATGCGGCGTCTCTTTGACACTAACTTCTGGGGAGTGGTCTACGGCTCGCTCGCAGCCGCCGAGCGATTAAGGTCACGGGGCGGAGCAATCATCAACGTCGGAAGCACTTTGTCTGACCGCGCCATTCCGGTTCAAGGCATCTACTCTGCGTCCAAGCACGCGGTCAAGGGCTTCACGGACGCGCTTCGCATGGAACTCGAAGCCGAAGGCGCGCCCATCTCTGTGACGCTCATCAAGCCGGGCGCGATTGCCACGCCCTATCCTGAGCACGCCAAGAATTACATGGACAGGGAGCCGGATCTTCCGCCTCCGGTTTACGCTCCCGAAGTCGTGGCCGAAGCCATCCTGTATTGCGCCGAGAATCCAGAGCGCGACGTGTTCGCGGGCGGCGGCGGCAAAGCCATCTCCATGTCCGGCCACTACGCGCCGCGCATGACCGACAAGGTGATGGAATGGTCTATGTTCGAGATGCAGAAGTCGGACGAACCGCCCACGCGCGCTATTGACGACAACGGCCTTTACAAAGCATCCGGCGAGTTGAGAGAGCGCGGGCGCTACAACGGGCCAATCTTCGAGCGCAGCGTCTACACGAAAGCATCGCTCCATCCCTTCATCACAGGCGCAATCATCGCCGGAGCAGGCATAGCCCTAGCAGCCCTCCTGCTTCCTCTTCAATCAAACGGCGGGAAGAATAAAGCGCTACCGGAGTAAGACAGGCCACTTGTAGGGGCAGGACTTGTCCCTGCCCCTACACCGCTTCTCTTAATTCACGAAAGAGGCGCGCTAAATCCTTCGGCTGGTAATGAGCGTTGAGGCCGCTCGGATTTGGAAGCACCCAGATGTTTGTCTCGCCTATAGTCTCTTCCTGAAGGCCGAGCTTTGCCAGAGGATTATTGAACGCAGTCCGGTAGACGGTGACGCCAAGGATTGCAAGAAACCTTGGACGATAGCGCAGCACCTTCTTACGAAGTTCGCGCCCGCCTTTGATAAGCTCTTCGTTCGACAACTCGCTCGCGGCTGCGGTCGCGCGCCTGACGACATTCGTAATCCCGTAGCCGCTTTTAAGAAGCTCTCTTTCTTCGAAGGGCGAAAGCTGCCGGTCTGTAAATCCGCCAGCGTAGAGGGCGGGCCAGAAGCGATTGCCCGGACGCGCGAAGTGGCAGCCCGTGGCTCCGCTATACAGCCCCGGATTGATGCCGCAGAAAAGCACGCGCAAGTCTCTGGCGATAACATCGGGCACTGTCCTGCCCGCCGCCGCCAGTATCTCTTCCTTCGAAGGCTTCCAGGGCTTCATTTGTCTTCCATCAGAAGGCGCGCGTCCTCAATCTCAAACGGCCTGATGAGGTCTATGCCCGAACGAGCAAAGCGGCGCGCCGAAGCAAGAGCGCGAGCATCCCTTTCTTCATCGAGCGACCACTGCGCGTGCTTCGCAAGACGCGCGAGCGCAACTGCGCGCCCCACAGTCAAAGCAAAGCGGCGCGCCCCGGCTTCGAGCGATGCCTGCCCCTCTTTCATGGCTGTCAATAACCACTCTTCGGCATGCTCGATTGCTTCGCGGCACGCGTGCCTTGCGTCTGAGAGCCTCGCATCGCGCACGGACTCAAGGCAGAGAGTAATCTCGCCTTTCAAAGCCGGAAGCGCACCGTCTTTTCTTACAAGCGTTCGCATGGCATCCAACGAGAGCACGTTGGTCGTGCCTTCCCAGATTGAAAGCACCTGCGCGTCTCGCAGGAGCACAGGAAGCCCTGTGTCTTCCACGTAGCCCGCGCCGCCGAAAGCTTCAATCACCTCGCTCGTCACGGCAACAGCCTGCCGCGCAGTCGTGAGCTTCATCAACGGAGTCAGAAAACGCAGAAGCCCTTGTTGCTCGTCCGTTATCTCGCCCGCTTCATCAAGCCCTACCAACTCGGCTACGAAAAAGGCCAGGTGAAATGCAGCCTCCATCTCTGCCTGAAGCCCCGCGAGCGTGTCTGCATGAAGCGGCTTTTCGGAGAGATGCGCCCCGAAGGCGAAACGCTTGCGGGCGTAGCTGCGCGCAAGGGCAAGCCCTCGCCGCATCAGGGCGCATGCAGAGATGCCGTTCCACAGCCGCGTGATGTTGAGCATGGGCGCTATGTTTCGCACGCCGTCCGTGGTGCCTATGACCAGCCACGCGGGCGTTCCATCCAGTGTAAGCTCTGCGGTCGGAACCTTTCGCGTGCCGAGCTTATCCTTGAGACGATTAACCTGTATGTTTCTCAAGCGTCCGGCGGCGTCTCTGGTTTCTACCAGAAAGAGCGCCAAGCCCTGCCCGCCAGCAGGATTTCCAACAGGGCGCGCGAGCGTCAAAGCGACTTCGGAGGCGGCGGCGGAAGTGAACCACTTGCGCCCGTAGAGCCTCCAAGCGCCTTCTTCATCCAGCCGCGCAATCGTCTCCGACAATCCCACATCCGAGCCGCCCGTAAGCTCTGTCATCCACTGCCCGCTCGTCCAGAACTTCTCGGCATCGCGCGTAGTCAGATGCGGAACGATTCTGTCTATGAGCGTTTGATTGCCTGAGCGCAGGAGGGTTTGCGCCGCGCCGTCCGTCATAGCCAGAGGGCAACTGTAGATGTCCGTCGAAGGCGTGAAGAGATAGGCGAGCGCCGCCTGATGCGTGCGCGATAAAGAGCCGTGCCTGCGCTCGTAAGCCGCAGCGACGACACCGTGCTCCGCAGCAATTCGCGCGGCCACCTTCCAGAGCGGCGAGACCTCTATCCTGTCAACGCGCTCGCCCCAGGCATCCCACTGCGTCAGGACAGGCTCGTTCAACCTGTCCGCCAACTGCATACTGTAAAGCTCGCCGCCCGCAAGCCTCCCCATCTCGGAAAGCGAAGGCTCCACTTCACTCAGAACCTCCGGCGGCAGAGCGCGCCGCAGAACGGAGCGCAGCACTCTGTCCGCCTCGTACTGATTACCAAGCTCCGGCGGCGGTTGATTGAAAGCAGGCTTCGATAACATCTTAATCTATTCCTCGTATAGCCATCATCGTGGCGAGCATGGCGGCGACGAGTTTCTCTTTGTCATCGTTGATGGCGAAGACCTCCGCTTCGCAGACGGTCAGATTTCGTCCGGCTCTTTTCACATTCGCTCGCGCTATGAATTTTTCGCCGCGAGCGGGTGAGAGAAGATTAATCTTGTATTCGACGGAAAGCACGTCCGCCTCTTCGGGCATGAGCGTGTAGGCTGCGTAACCGCAGGCGGTGTCGGCTATCGCGGTGACGATGCCTGCGTGAAGGTACCCGTGCTGCTGCGTCAGGCCGTCATGAAAGGGAAGCTCTATGGCTACTTCGCCCGGCGCGACCCGTAGAAGGCGAGCGCCGATTGTCTTCATCAATGTCTGCCGATTGAAGCTCTCGCGCACGCGCTCCTCGAATCGCGCCGTCTTCGGCTCGAACCTCTTCATGGCTTAACCAGCTTCTCGCTTCTCGCCCTGACCTCTTCGGAAGTCAACCCGTAAATCGGAGGCGTCGCAACATCGAGCCACGCCAAGTAAAGATAAAGCTGCCCGCGATGATGAATCTCGTGCTCTATCATGGCGCGCAGCCACTTCCACACGGCTATCTCCGCGCCGCCCGGAGTCCTGCACTTTCGCTTGAGGTCATCATCGCTTAAGGAGCGGAAAATTTCCATAGACTCCGCGTGCATGCGATCCATGAAATCGAGCACGGCCTCGTAGCCGTCTGCCAACTCCGGCCCGTGGCCCGGATAAAGGCTCGGCCTGAGCTTAACATTTTCCGCGTACATGTAGCGCTCTATGGCCGCCAGGTGACGGATGATGTCCGCGAAGGTGAACTTGCCCTCTTTGTAAGTCCAGTCAATGCGGTCTGGAGGAACGGCGCGCACCACTCGCATAGTGCGCTCGCGTATCCTCTCGAAGTAGTCAAGGAAGGGTTCTATGTTTCTGATTTCCATGATTCAGATAATCGAAAGAGTCGGTTTAGGCGTACTCCTGCAAAGCTCGCGCAGGGTCTTGAGTCCCTTTTCAAGTTGTGCGCGCGTGCGTGCTGCGCCAAGGCAGACGCGTACGGCGTGCGGTGCTTCTTCGCGTGCAGGCACGAAGGCTTCGGGCGGCGTGACCAGCACGCCTCTGCGCCTGGCCTGCGCTATAAATTCATCGCTGCGCCAAGGCTCAGGCAGTTCCAGCCAGATGTGAAAGCTTAGGGGATGAGCACGAAAGCGAAGCCCCTGAAGAATACGCGCGGCCATCTCCTGCCGCTCCTCTGCCTCTTTGCGCTTCTGCTCTACGAGCCGTTCGGCTGTGCCGTCCTTTATCCACTCCGAAACTATCTCCGCCATCAAGGGCGCGGCCATCCAGACGGTCGCGCGAAGGCCGGTCGCAAGGCGCTCAATCATGCGCGCGGGCGCGAGCAGGTATCCTATACGCATGCCGCCCGCGATTGATTTTGAAGTAGTCAGTATGTAGTAGCTGCGCTCTGGCGCAAAGGCCGAAAGCGGAAGCGGCGGTCGCTCAAGTATGAAGCTGTGAACGTCGTCTTCGACAATAGAGATGTCGTGCTCTTCGGCTATGCGCGCAATCTCGCGGCGGCGCTCTTCCGGCATCACGGTGCCGAGAGGGTTGTGTATGGTAGGAATAGTGTAGAGCACTCGCACAGCGCCGCTACGACAAGCGCGCTCGAAGGCTTCCGGTATGATTCCATGCTCGTCCACGGCCAGTCCCTGCAACCTCAGATGAAGCAGGTGCGCCAGGTTCTTCATCCCTGGATAGGTCAGGCTCTCTGTAAAGATTGTGTCGCCGGGCTTCGTCAGCGTGGAGAAGACAACCGTCATGGCATGAAGCGCGCCGCTTGTGATGAGCACGCGCTCGGCTTCAGCCTTCAAGCCCGAGCGGGAAACCCAGGCCGCGCCCGCAGCCCTGTGACGCTCGGCCCCGTTTGGCGTGTGATAGCCGAGCAGGCTGGACAGGTTGGAACGGTTAGAGAGACTGGCGAGCGTAGCCGAGAGCGATTGCCCCAACTGGTCGCCGACCGAGACGGGCGGGATGTTCAGGCTCAGGTCTATGATCGAATCATCGTGCGCGGCCAAGTTCGGGGGAAAAGCGTCCGCGAAGAGGTCTTCACGAACATACGTGCCTCTTCCGGTCTCGCCCACCAGCAGCCCGCGTCGCTGCGCTTCGGCATAGGCGCGTGTGATTGTCCCGACCGTCACGCCCAGGCGAGAGGCAAGCTCCCTGTGCGTGGGCATCTGCTCGCCTGGACGCAGGTTTCCGTGCTCTATGTCCTCGGCTATGCGGTCGGCTATAGCCAGATAGCGCGCTCCATTGTGTTTCGTAATGTCCGGGTTCCACATAGAAGATTCTCGTTGACTGAAAAATTGTAGCGGCGTATATTCGACACAATTCTTGGGAATTTGTCAAATTGTATCGCTACAATCGCCGCAGGCGGGCGGAAAATTTTTAAAGCATGTTCGAGTCTTCAAAGACGAGTGGATTGGTGAAGCGAAGGGAAGAAGCGCCGCCGGACGTGCGAATACGCAGGGCTATAGCGGATGACGCCGTCTCGATTGCTTCAGTCCTGTACGAATCATTCCTTGAATACGAATCCTCTTATACGCCTGAGGCGTTTGCCGCGACAGTTTCCAGTCCGGGCCAGATATTGGAGCGCCTCAGTGAAGGGCCTGTCTGGGTGGCGCTAACGGACGGCAAAGTCATAGGGACAGTCTCGGCTGTGGTCAAAGCCGAAGGGCTTTACATAAGAGGCATGGCCGTCAAGCCTTCGGGCAGGGGAAGCGGAATCGGTGAAAGGCTGTTGAAGTGCGCCGAAGATTTCGCAATCGAGAATGGATGCACGCGCCTGTTCCTGAGCACCACTCCTTTCCTTGCGCGTGCGATACGGCTTTACGAGCAGTCGGGTTTTAGTCGCAACAACGAAGGGCCGCACGAGCTTTGGGGGACGCCGCTCTTCACTATGGTCAAAGACCTGTAAGAATAATTTAACGCAAAGAGAGAGAGTGTGTTTGATAGGAGGTTTCAAAAGTGGGACATGATGATAATTGGGAAGGCTTGCAGACACGCGTGATTCACGGGGCATCTGGCCTGAATAAGACGCACGCGCTGAGCGCGCCCATCTGGCAGACGACAAGCTTCGTGGCAGATTCGCCGGAAGCCTACGCGGAGATAGCCGCGTCCTCGCACCCTTCGGAGTTCTACACGCGCTACGGCAACCCCACGCACGAGCGGGTAGAGCAGACACTGGCGATGCTGGAAGGCGGAGAAGCTGCGCTCGTGACAGGCTCCGGCATGGGAGCCATCACGCTCGCCGTGATGAGTCAAATCAAGAGCGGCGACCACGTAGTAGCGCAGAGCGATCTTTATGCGGGCGCGCGTGCGCTCTTGCGCGACTTCGTGCCGCGATGGGGAATAGAGACGACCTTCGTTGACCAGACGAAGACGGAAGAGTTCGAGGCGGCGATTCGTCCGAACACGCGGCTCATCTATCTTGAGTCGCCGTCGAACCCGCTCTTGCGCTTGACGGGTTTGAAGGCCGTCACAACGTTGGCGAAGGCGCGCAATATAAAGACCGTCATTGATAACACTTTCGCCACTCCGGTCAACCAGCGACCGCTTCAGCTTGGCGTTGATGTAGTTATTCACAGCGCGACGAAATATCTAGGGGGCCATCATGATTTGACGGCGGGCGTAGTGGTCTCTTCAGCGTCTTTCATCAATCAGGCGTGGAGTCTAGGCGTGGTCTTCGGCTCAGTGCTTTCGCCTTTTGACGCGTGGCTGTTGATGCGCGGGATAAGAACTCTGGGCGTGAGGGTTGAGCGTCACAACCAGAACGCTATGGCAGTCGCTCAGTTTCTTGAGACGCATCCGAAAGTTTCGCGTGTCAACTATCCGGGGCTTGAGTCGCACCCGCAGCACCAGCTTGCGCGCCAGCAGATGAGCGGCTTCACAGGGATGCTGAGCTTTGAGATTGACGGCGGAGCGGAAGCGGCTGAGCGTTTCGTCTCGCGGCTTAAGCTTCCGACTTATACGGGAAGCCTCGGTGGAGTCGAGACGCTGATTGTGAGGCCCGCAGCCATGTGGAGCCACCAGTTGACGCCGGAGCAGCGACGCGCTACGGGAATCGGCGAAGCTCTTTTCCGGCTGTCCGTGGGGCTTGAAGACGAGCGCGATTTAATCAAGGACTTCGAGCAGGCGTTGGAGGCAGTGTGATGGGAGCGAAGCTGAGCGTTAACTTGAACAAGGTCGCGCTGTTGAGGAACGCGCGAACGATAGGGATTCCGAGTGTGGTGCGCGCCGCAGAGGTTTGCATAGAAGCGGGCGCGCACGGAATCACTGTGCATCCGAGGCCGGACGAGCGGCACATACGTCGGCAGGATGTCTTCGATTTGGCCGAAGCCTTGAAGGCTGCGCCCGAAGTGGAGTTCAACATAGAGGGAAATCCTTTTCCTGAATTCATGGAACTGGTGCTGAAGGTGAAGCCCACGCAATGCACGCTCGTTCCTGATAGCCCGGAGGCTTTTACTTCCGACCATGGGTGGGATTTGAAAGCGGAGGGCGAGCGGCTCAAGCCAATCATCAATCAACTCAAACAGGAAGGCATACGGACGAGTCTCTTCATGGAGACCGACCCGGAGCAGATAGGTCTTGCGCGCACGGTCGGGGCAGACCGCGTGGAGCTTTACACGGAGCCTTACGCGGCGAGCTTTGCGCGCGGTGTCCGTGTAGAAGAGACTTTGGAAGCGTTTCGTCACGCGGCGGAGAAAGCGCAAAGCGTGTGGCTGGGCGTCAACGCGGGCCACGACCTGAATCTTCAGAACCTCGGCCTCTTCTGCTCCATCCCGAACATCATGGAGGTCTCAATAGGCCACGCGCTCATCAGCGACGCGCTTGAGATGGGCCTGGCAAACACGGTCAGGGCTTACCTGAAAGTCCTGGACGAAGCTGAAATGGAAGAGACTGGGGCGAGCAGAGCCTTGGCGTCCTGAGAATAACTGTAGGGGAAGGGACAAGTCCCTGCCTCTACCTGGAAAATGAGTAAAGATGTGGGCGGGATTCCCGCAGAAGATTGCAGGGTGACGATAGAGGATGCGCTGGCGCGTCTGCCGGGTGCGGCTGGCGAAAGGTTCGCGCAGGTTCTTGAGCACGGGACTCTTCAGGTGGAGATTTACGCGCCGCAGGGGACAGACCCGCAGCAGCCTCACACGCGCGACGAGGTGTACATAGTCATGCGCGGGAGCGGTGTCTTCTTAAACGGCAACGTGCGCCACTGGTTCTCGCGCGGCGACCTCTTGTTTGTCCCTGCGGGCAGAGAGCATCGCTTTGAAGCTTTCACGGATGACCTTGTGACGTGGGTTATCTTCTACGGGCCTGAAGGCGGCGAAGCGCGGGAGGGATAGACTGCTATGGAGCAGGACTTTTCGGATGTCACAATTCGAGCCGCGACCAATAATGACGTAGAGCGCGTCAAGCAACTGGTCTTCACCACGCTGCGCGAGTATGAATTGTCGCCCGACCCGGAAACTACGGATGCAGACCTCATGGACATTGAAGCCAGCTATCTCAAACGGGGCGGCACGTTCGAGGTAATCGAAGACGCCGTAGGAAACCTGCTCGGAACCGTGGGACTTTATCCGCTTGATGAAGAAACCTGCGAGTTGAGGAAGATGTATTTCGCCCCGAAACTTCGCGGGCGCGGCCTGGGCCGCCACATGCTTGAGCGCACAATCAACAATGCGCGCCGCCTTGGCTTTAAGACGATGCAGCTTGAGACGGCGAGCGTGCTTGAGCAGGCCATCAAGCTCTACACGCGCTTTGAGTTCAAACCGTTCGAGGCCGCGCACAAGTCCGCACGTAGCGACCAAACCTACTTCTTAAACCTGTAGGGGCAGAGGACATGTCCTCTGCCCCTACAGTTCTAGTTTTTAGAGCGGTTTGCTTTCGATGATGCTCAGGCTGGATTGTGTGGGGATGATGGCGATTAGTTCAAAGCCCGCCGCTTCCAGAAGCTTTCTGTATTCTTCTGCGGTGCGCTCGCGCCCGCCGGGCATGAGCAGTTGTTGAATGTCCAGAACCTTTGCGGGTGCGAACTCCGGTTCGTTAGATATTATCTCTTCTATCAGCAGAAGCCGCGCGTCCTTTGTCATGGAGCGATGACAGTTCTTGAGAATCTCTACGGCCTTCGCGTCGTCCCAATCATGAATGATGTGCTTGAGCAGGTAGGCGTCGCCGCCTTCGGGTACGGCTTCAAGAAAATCGCCCGTGATGGTTTCGCACCGGTCTGCAATCTCTTCCTGCTCGAAGAGACGCTGCGCGCCGGGCGTCTGGTTCGGAGTGTCGAAGAGAGCGCCGCGCGTATCGGGGAACGCTTTAAGAATCTCCTTGATGAGCTTACCCTGTCCTCCGCCCACGTCTATGATTTTTTTGAAGCGCGAAAAGTCATAGCCCGTGACAATCGCTTCGTTGTAGAGCGTGGCGCAGCAGTTCATGGACTCCAGGAACATCTTGGCGTTGTCCGGGTGTCGCTCAAGATGCTGGAAGAAGCCCGTGCCGAAGACATGCTCGAAGGCAGACTCGCCCGTTTTGATGCTGTGCAGAATATCGCCCCAAGCCTGCCAGTTGCACTGACCGCCCATGCAGACCGCAAGGGGCCGCAAGCTGCCTTCCGCATCCGAGCGCAAGGTCTCGCCCATAGACGTGAGGGCGAAATGGTTCGGCTCGACTTCCTCAAAGACTCCGACCGCCGCTAGCGTTCTTAAAACTCTGTAGAGCGAAGGCGCGTGCATGGAGGTGGCGCAGGCAAGCTGTTCGGACGTGCGCGGGCCGTCTTTCAGCAGGTCTGCCAGTCCAAGCTGTGCCGCGACGTAAATGGACTGCGAGAGCATGAAGCCGTAAATCATGCGCGTCATGGCTGTGCGAGGCGCGGCCTTGAGCGGAGCCAGGTAATCCTCTGTCTCGACGGCGCTCGAAGGCTCTACCGCTCCGGCGTCGCCTGTCTGTTTCGTTTCCAAGTTGATTAATGACATAAACCAGTAATTTGCTGGCAGAGTGGCCTTGCCCCTTCTGTTCCTGCACAATTTTCGCCCGAAAGCCGCTTGAAAAGCTACCTTGTGACGAAATCCCCTCTAAAAAGGCCGAAAACCCGCCCTTCTATTAATAAACGCGAGAATGCACGGCTAATTCAATCAAAAGTGCGGCTAATTTCGTTTTGCTGGAAATTGTACGGGCAGGAATTGTCCCTGTCCCTACTAAATCTTAGGTTTTTCGGACTTGAAATACTCTAAAACGGACTTGAAAAATCATTTTTCAAGTCCGTTTTAGAGTATTTCAAGTCTGTTTTATGGCAATTCAAGCTTGAATCCCTCCGATTCAAGTCCGTTTTGGGTAATACGAATCCGTTTTAGCGCAATTCAAATATGAATTACTCCTGCACAAGCCTGAATAATCTCAAAGCAAGCTTGAATCAGGGCGATTCAAGCTTGCTTTGAGATTATTCAAGTGAAGAAAGAAAAAGCGGCGAGACTTTTTACAGCCTCGCCGCCGTTTCCTTGCGTTTTACTCAGACATTCCAAAAGTAGCTCACTGTCTTCACACCAGCAAGCACTGGATGAATACATTCAGCACTCATCCGATTGCCGCCCCTTATATCTCAAGTCGGGGATAATTTCAATCATTAATTTAAGCTATACGGCCCCGCCGCCTTTGAAGATTGAAGAAATCGGGGAGACTCTCGCTTCAAAAGCGGGCCGGGGCCGCATAGCCGGGGGAGAAATTTCTGGGCTTAGACCGCGACGGCTTCAATCACGCTCATGGGCGACTCCGTGGGAACGATGCGCTCAAGTTTGAAGCCCGCCGCTTCGAAGAGCGCGCCGAACTCTTCAGCCGTGCGCTCGCGCCCGCCTGGAATGAGCATCATCACAAGGTCGCCGAATTTCGACAGGCTAGGCTCGTTGCCCGGAGGGACAACCGACTCTATGAGAATGACCTTGCCGCCGTCATTAATGGCTTTGCGGCAGTTCTTCAAGATGGCAATGGCTTCCTTGTCGTCCCAATCGTGAATTATGTGCTTCATGATGTAGGCGTCGCCGCCTTCGGGCACGGCTTCAAAAAAGTTTCCGCCCACGGCCTCGCAGCGCTCCTGCAATCCTTCGGCCTCGATTCTTGCCTTAGCGCCTTCGACCACCGCAGGCGCATCCAGTACCACGCCTTTCGCCTGCGGGTTCTTTTTGAGAATAGAGGTCAGAAGGCTGCCGTGGCCGCCGCCCACGTCTACGATTTTGGCGAAGCCCGAGAAGTCATAAGCTTTTGTGACGGCGGGTTCAACTACGCGCGTCACTTCCGTCATGGACTGGTTGAAAGTCCGCGCATACTCTGGATGCTTTGCGAAGTAGTCCCAACAGTCCGTGCCGAAGACGTGATCAAAGCCGCGCTCGCCTGTCTTTACGGTGTGAAGCAGAGCGCCCCACGAAGGATAATGAACTTCGCCAAGCTCGGAAGTCGCCAGAGCGCGAAGCGAAAAGGGCACGTCCGAGCGCAGTGTCGCGCCGAGCGGCGTCAAAGAAAAGCGCTTCTCTTCATCTTCCGAGAGAACGCCTGCCGCCGCGAGCGCCCGCATGACTCTGTAAAGCGAAGGCGCGTGCGTCTCGGTCGCTTCCGCGACTTCCGAAGCCGTCTTCGCGCCGTCTTTTAGTAGGTCTGCCAACCCAAGCTTGGCCGCTATGTAGATGACGCGAGAGACCCAGAAGCCCGAAATCATCTCGACCATCTTCATGGCCGCCTCCATACCCGCTTGCCCGTTCCCGTTTGCCTGCAACTCTGCCTGTGACATCTGAATTCAATCCTCTTTTTCTGATTCTAGAAGGGGCAGAGAACAAGGCCCAGGTCTCTGCCCCTTCTGTTTTTAGCTCTTAGCGAAGCGTCATGCCTTCCAGAGCAACCGTGTATTCTTTCTTATCCGCGTCGTAGCGCACGCTGTACTTCGTAGGGTAATAACCCGGCTTGGCGTACTTCTGCGGCAGCTTGATGTACTCGGTCAAGTTTGTCTTCGTCTCAAAGAAGCTCCTGGTAATCATTGGCTCGAAGAAGATGAGCTTGCCGTCGTAGTTGCCGTAGAGAAACGTCTTGATAAAGGGCTGGCCCTTAAACTCGCTCGCGTTCGGGTCAATCCAGTGCGCGCCCATGCGCGGGACAGCCGTGCCCGGCGGCAGTATGTAACCCGCCGGAACGTATTCGGCATCCGGTTTTAAATAGCACTTATCAAGGTCTTCGCCCTGCGCCGTAATCCGCTCCTTCTCTTCTATAGAGATGGTGTAGAAGTGTATGTCGAAGTGCGGGAGCGTGTAGATGTTCTCAGGCTCGTGGCCCTTGGGATTCCAGCCGAAACCTATATGGTCGAAGGCAGTCATCCCGGCCTCTTTGGGCAGAGGAAGGTCTACCTGAATGCCCTCTTGTCCACTGGGTAACTCCGTCGGCACTGTTTTCAGAACCGACTCGCTGAAGGTCAGGCCCACCGCCGAGGGCTTACCCTTTTCGTCAAGAGTTACCCAGGAACGCACAGTGCCGCCACCGAGCGGCCTGCTTGCTCCGACGAATGTCCCCGCCTTGCCTTTCGCCGGAACACTGGAGCGTTTGCCCTTGCCCGCTCCGAGCACCGCGCCCTGCGTAAAAGCCATGCCGATGATAAAAAGCAGAAGCGCCAGCGCCGTTGATACCTGCCTGATGATAGTAAGTCTGCTCGTCATCATGATTTTCTCTCTCCTTGCTTAACTTTGCCTCTCAACCATTAACGCGTAATCAAAAACGGAAGTGAATCACCTGGAGCGGAAAAAAAATAGGCTGCTTATCCGTTTGACTTTCTGGGCAGACAAAAATTATGCTCGGCTTTGAAGCGAAGGGAAACCCTCCTAACGGTCTAGAATCTGGCCGCTCTCAGTATGAAGCCCCAAAAGCCGGAGGTTACAGAGCTATTAAAGGAATCAGCGCGCGGGAGTCGCGCTGCGCTAGACCAACTTCTGCCGCTCGTCTACAACGAACTGCGCGGGATAGCTGACCGCTATCTCAGACGAGAGCGCCCAGACCATACGCTGCAAGCAACGGCCCTGGTGCACGAAGCGTACCTGCGGCTGGTGGGCCAGCGAAACGTGGAGTGGCAGAACCGCGCGCACTTCTTCGGCGTCGCCGCTCAGATGATGCGTCGTATACTGGTTGACCACGCCCGCGCACAGCAGACGGCCAAACGCGGAAGCGGCGGAATCAAAGTCTCGCTGGACGATGTGCTTGAGATAAGCGATGAGCAGATGGACAGCATGATTGCGCTGGACGATGCCTTGCAGTCCCTTGAAAAGCTTGACCCGCAGAAGTGCCGCATCGTAGAGCTTCGCTTCTTCGGCGGCCTCTCCATAGAAGAGACCGCCGAAGCCTTAGGGATAGGCACGGCAACCGTCATACGCCAGTGGCGCATGGCGAAAGCCTGGCTGTATAACGAAGTGACAGGTGACAAGAACAGTTCTCAGTAAACAGTTTTCAGTTTTATGACCCCCGAACGTTGGAGACAGGTTGAAGAGGTTTTTAATTCCGCTCTGGATTATTCAGGCCCGGAGCGGGACGAGTACCTGGCGCGGGCGTGCGCCGAGGACGAAGGGCTTCGCGGCGAAGTGGAGCGCCTGCTGGCCTCTTACGAAAAGGCTAGCGGGTTTATAGAAGAGCCTCCATTCACTATAAAAAAGAGCGCCGAAGCGGTCAGGCAGCACCAGTCGCTCCTGGGGGCGAGCATAAGTCATTACAAGATTATTGGCACCATAGGCTCCGGCGGGATGGGCGAGGTCTACCTGGGCCAGGACATGCGGCTCAATCGAAAGGTCGCGTTGAAGCTGCTCCCCTCGGAGATGACGGAAGACCATGACCGCCTGCGCCGCTTTGAGCAGGAAGCCCGCGCCATCTCCGCTCTGAATCACCCGAACATCGTCACCATCTTCGAGATTGGCGAATCCGACCTGGGGCGCTTCATCGCCATAGAGTATATAGAAGGACAGACCCTTCGCGCGCTCACGGCTAAAGGAAAGGCTTCGCTCGATTCCGTTCTACAGCTTACCAGCCAGATGGCGCGGGCGCTCTGCGTAGCGCACGACGCGGGCGTAGTCCACCGCGACATCAAGCCGGAAAACATAATGGTCAGGCCCGACGGCATCGTCAAAGTTCTGGACTTCGGCCTCGCGCGCCTGATGCCCGGAGGCGCGGCGCAGTATTCCGACGAGACGCTGCTTTATGAAACGGGCGCGCATCTTGCGTCCAGAAAGATTGAAGCCATCACCAGCCCCGGCATGATTATAGGCACCATGCGCTACATGTCGCCGGAGCAGGCGCGCGGAGAGATTACGGGCACGCCCACGGACATCTTTTCTCTGGGGATAGTCTTTTACGAACTGGCGACCGCACATCATCCCTTCATGGCCGAATCGCAGATAGGAGCCATGAACGCGATTCTAACGCAGCAGCCCTTGCCGCCGTCCCGCATCAATCCTGAAATCTCCGCGTCCTTCGACGCACTGATTTTGGGAATGCTTGAGAAGGACGCGCGGCTGAGACCTACGGCTGCGGCTGTGGACGAAGTGCTTGGCAGCCTGACGGGCAAACGTCCCGTCTCGTTCGATGCACAGACGCCTTCCGTCTCTTTGCGCCGCATGACCGTGGGCCGCGAAGAAGAGCGCGCGGAGCTTCGCGCCTGCTTTGACAAGACGGTTCATGGACAGGGCTTGCTGGTTTGTGTGACCGGAGAGCCTGGAATCGGCAAGACCACTCTCGTAGAAGATTTTCTGATTGACCTTACTCTGAGCGGCGAGCCTTGCACGATTGCGCGTGGGCGATGCTCCGAGCGGCTGGCCGGTGCGGAAGCCTACATGCCTTTCCTCGAAGCGCTTGAGAATCTCTTGCGCTCGGACGCGGGCGATCACGCTGCGCGCATCATGAAACTGGTCGCGCCCACCTGGTACGCGCACGTCGCGCCGCTTTCGAATGATGCCGCCTCGGACGAGCCGAAGACGGACATCAAACTGGCTTCGCAGGAGAGGATGAAGAGAGAGCTTTCGGCCTTTCTTCAGGAGATTTCACAGGTCAAGCCGCTTGTGCTCTTCATAGACGACCTGCACTGGGCTGACGTTTCCACCGTAGACATGCTCGCTTATCTCGCTGGCAAATTCACAGGGCTTCGTCTTCTAATCTTGACCACCTATCGCTCGTCAGACCTGCTCTTGGCAAAGCACCCGTTCCTGCAACTCAAGCGCGACTTGCAGGCGCGGGGCCTCTGTCATCAGATAATGCTTCAGTTTTTGACTAGCTACGATGTGGAGAGCTATCTGAATCTGGAGTTCACGGAAAACCATTTCCCCAAAAAGCTGCCCGACCTCATACACGCGAAGACGGAGGGCAGCCCGCTCTTCATGGTTGACATGGTCAGATACCTGCGCGACCAGCACGTGATTGCGGAGCGCGACGGAGTGTGGCAGCTAGCCAAGAGCGTGCCGGACATGGACAAAGAGTTGCCGCAGTCCGTGCGTAGCATGATTCAGCGAAAGATTGACCAGCTTGACCAAGAAGACGTGCGACTGCTGGTGGCGGCGAGCGTGCAGGGCTACGAGTTCGATTCGACGGTCGTGGCCGAAGCTCTCAAGATTGACCCGGAAGAGACGGAAGAACGCCTTGAGGCGCTCAATCGCATACATTACTTCGTGCGCCCGCTAGGCGAAAAGGAGTTTCCAGACCGCACGCTGACCTTGCGTTATCGCTTCGTGCACGTCCTTTACCAGAACGCGCTTTACGCGACCTTGATGCCCACGCGACGCGCGAGCCTGAGTGCCGCAGTGGCCGAAGCGCTGCGCTCGCACTACCGCGACCAGGAAGCGGCTGTCGCTGCACGCCTGGCAGTGCTTTATGAAGCCGGACGCGATTTCGAGCGCGCGGCTCACTACTTCCTGATAGCGGCAGAGCACGCCGCGCAGGTCTTCGCCAACCACGAAGTCGTAACGCTCGCGCGTCGCGGCCTTGACCTCGTCAAGCTTCTGCCTGACACGCCGGAGCGTGCGCGGCAGGAGCTTCTCTTTCATGTGACGATGGGCGTGCCGTTGATGGCTACGCGCGGCTACTCCATGCCGGAGGTCGAAGAGAACTACACGCGCGCTCATGATTTGTGCAGGCAGTTGAAGGTGGACGCGGAGCTTTTTCCCGTTCTGTCGGGCTTGTGGCTCTTCTACATGGTGAGCGGAGACATAGGCAAGGCGCGAGAGTTTGGCGCGCAGGTTTTAGAATTGGCGTACTCGTGCGACGACCCCGCTTTGAAGGTCGAGGCCGAAGCGTTGCTGGGCGCGTCGCTCACGCACTTAGGTTTGTTTGAAGAGGCGCTGGAACACTTGGAGAAGGGGACGGCGCTCTACGAGGAGAAGGGACAGTCGCGGCTTGCCTTCACGGGGCACGACCCTGCGGTGACGTGCCAGAGCTTTGCCGGTTGGGTCTTGTGGAGCCTTGGTTATCCAGACCGCGCGCTCCGCAAGGCGGAAGACTCTCTTGCGCTCGCGCGCCGCCTGAATCACCCGCAGACTTTGGCGCTCGCGCTCTTCATGTCCTCATTCGTGCATTACATGCGGCGCGAGTTTGAAGAGAGCCGCAAGCAGAGTGAGGCTTCAATTGCGGTCTCGCTTGAGCATGACCTGCCGCAGACGCTCGCGTGGTCGAGCGCGCATCACGGCCTCTCGCTCGCGTACCTGAATCAGGGCGAGAAGGGCATACCGCAGGCGCGCGAAAGCATAGACCGTCAGCGCGCTATGGGAGCGGAACTTGCCCGCCCGAATTTTCTCTCCATGCTGTCGGAAGTCCTGGGCCTTTACGGGCGCGTTGACGAAGGGCTTGCGACCATCAAGGAAGCGCTTGAGGTCGTGGAGCGAAGCGACGAGCGCGCCAAGGAGTCCATGATTCATCTGGTCAAGGGCCAACTCCTGCTGAAGAAGGCGGGCGTCTTTGACGAGTCTGTGCAGATAAAAGTCACTGCGGACACGGGCAACAGGGAACGGCTCATCAAAGAGGCGGAAGAGAGTTTTCTGAAAGGCATACGGGTCGCGCAAGCGCAGAAGGCCAAATCCTGGGAACTGAGAGTCACTACCCAGCTCTGCCGCCTCTGGCAACACACGGGCAAGCGCGACGAGGCGCGCGAAATGCTCTCCCAAATCTACAACTGGTTCACAGAAGGCTTCGACACCACGGACTTGAAAGAAGCCCACGCGCTTCTTGAAGAACTCTCGGATAGTTAAGGCAGATTCAAACAGGGATGGACAGAGATTGTCAGGATAAAAAGAGAAAGAGTTTATTCTTTTCTTATCCTGTCTATCCTGTTAATTTTCCTTCTTCGCAAGGAAGAACTTTCTGCCGGTGTGGTCTGTTAAGCCCAGGTCGCGCTCTGCGTCGAAGACGGAGAAGTCTTTGAAGCCTGCGCTTGTGAGCGCGCCCTTAATCTCTTTCATCGAATAGCATCTCTCGGTAATCACGGCATCCGAGCGCTGCCAAGCTTCGCCCTCAAGACGAAACATCGTGATGTCGTAGCGCCCGACTCTTTGCTCTCTGTCGTATTGCCCGCGCAGGACGCAGACCTCGTCCGGCTCGACTATGGAGAAATAGTCTGCCCAGTGATTTAGAAATCCGCTCTCCAGATTCATGTCGAAGAGAAAAAGACCTGCTGGCCGGAGCGCTCTGTGAACATTCGTCATGGCGGCTTCCAGTTCCGCGAGCGTCATCAGGTGATTGAGGCTGTCGAAGGTGGCGAGCGCGGCGTCGAAGATTTGCGGCAGATTAAAGCGGCGAGCGTCGGCCAGCACAAAAGCGGAGCGCGGCGCGTGCTTCCTTGCGAACCTGAGCATCTGCTCCGACCCGTCGAGTCCCGCCACGCTGTAGCCTTGGCGCTCCAGCCGAGCCACCGTGTAGCCCGTCCCGCAGCACACGTCAAGAATGCGGCTCTTCTTTGAAATCTCTGGCAACAGCAGCCGCTCTATGACTGTGAAAATCGCGGGCGGAACATCCTCGCACCAGTAGCGCTCGTAGAACCAGGAGAAGGGATCGTAATTAGAATACGGCGCGGCGGCCTCTACAGATTGCTTTGCGTGATGTCGCTTGTTCTTTCTCACTCGTCGCTTGCCGCCAGCCTTCTAGGTATTTCGTAGATGAAAAAGTCGCGGGCCATAAGGGTGTTGGGGAAGATGGCGCGTGCTTCTCTTAAAAGCTCTTCGGGTTCTACAGGGCCGCCGGGAGCGTAGCGCGGGCTGAAGTGTGTAATCAGCAGTTGCCGGACATTTGCTTCCAGGGCTACGCGCGCAGCCATCTCTGTGGTCGAATGAAGACTGCGTACGGCCAGGTCTTGATCACAGACGGCGTAGGTCGCTTCGTGAACCAGCACGTCCGCGTCGCGCGCAAGTTCCACGGCGCTCTTGCAGTAGATTGTGTCCGTGCAATAGACGAAGGAGCGCCCTTGCTTAGGCGGCCCGCAGAACTCTTTCCCGTCGAAGGTTCGACCATCCGGCAGCGTGACCTTTTCCCCGTTCTTCAGCCTGCCGTAAATCGGGCCTGAAGGAATGTTAAGCGCGCGCGCCTTCTCTACGTCTAACGCGCCGGGCCGCATACGCTCCGTGACGCGATAGCCGAAAGCCGGAATGCGATGCTTAAGCTGTCGGCAGGTGACTACGTAATCCTCGTCTTCGTAGACCAGGCCCTCTTTAACGGCATGAATGTTCAGAGAGTAACCGAAGCGACCCTCTGAAAGACGAAAGCTCTCCTGCACGAAGCCCTTTATCTCGGGCGGGCCGTAAACGTCTATGCGCTCGGCGTGACCGGCCATCCCTGCGGTTGCCAGAAGTCCTGGCAGGCCGAAGAAATGGTCTCCGTGCATGTGCGTGATGAAGATGCGCGTAATCTGGCTTATCTTAAGCTGAGAGCGAAGAACCTGCTGCTGCGTACCCTCGCCGCAGTCGAAGAGCCAAGCCTCGCCGCGCTCAGCCAATCTCAAAGCGACCGCCGAAACATTCCTCTGACGCGTAGGCACGCCCGCGCTTGTCCCAAGAAAAGTTACTTCCATAATCGACAACAAACTTACTTGAAGAGATGACAAAGAGCAATCAGGGCCATGTGCCATGAAGAGCGGATAGTAACTCGGCCTTTCACATCTCACGTCTCTACGTTGTCTTAAAGAGGATTTTGTAATAGGATTTTTCCGCATCCTTATTAGTCCCTGAAATTCCCCCACAGCCTCTTTATGAGCACCCGTATCAAGAGCGTCTATGAGTTCGGAGCTTTCCGTATGGATGTTGCGGAGCGCGTGATGTTCTGCGACGGCGCGCTTGTGCCCCTGACGCCGAAAGCCTTCGACATACTTCTGGTGCTGGTCGAGCGTAGCGGCCACCTGGTTGAGAAGTCCGAAATAATGGATGCCGTGTGGCCCGACACCTTTGTCGAAGAGGCCAACCTGACGCAGAACATTTTTACGCTGCGAAAAGTTCTGGGCAGGAGGGACAACAAGCGCCCGTTCATCGAAACGGTAGCAAAGCGCGGCTATCGTTTTATTGCCGAGGTCAAAAAGCTTGAGAAGGAAGAGGAATCTACTCAGGAAATAAAGCAGGCCCGTTCGGAACCGGCTTTAGAAGGCGTGCGCTCGGCCCATCCTTCGGAAGAGGTCGTCAACTCTCTGGCAATTCTGCCATTCATCAACGCCAGCGCCGAGCCGAACGCAGAATACTTGGCGG
>JACVRN010000055.1 GCA_014534425.1 Pyrinomonadaceae bacterium | reverse complement strand
GGGTGTTTGTCTTTACTAATGGAGGGGCACAGAGAGGCAGGCCGGACATTCCGGCGAGAGACATACATCATTTGATATTCGGGTTTATCTATTCTGAGGAGTATAGAAAGAGATTCGGCGCTCCCTGATGAATAGAGGTGAGGTAAACATTAAAGAGGCGGGTGAGACGTTAACTCATCCGCCTTATCTATTGCATCGCGGTTGTACTTAAAGCGACTCCGTCACGCGCCGGGATGACGTAGACGACATTGCCTGCTTTAAATCTTCCATCAAGAAGCCCCTGGGCCAGGGGTTGAGCAATCTGGCCTTCTATGACTCGTTCCATCTCACGCGCGCCCCATTCGGGTTTGTAGCCCATCTTAATCAGAGCATCGTAGGCCGTGGGCGTCAATTCCAGCTTAATCTCTTTCTCCGAAAGCCGCTCTCGGACGTGCGCCATCATCTTGTCAATGATGCCGCGCAATTGATTCTGTCCCAGTGGCCGAAACTGTATGACGTTAGTGATGCGGTTGATAAGCTCAGGGCGGAAATAAGAGAGCAAGAGCTTCTGCAATTCTTCCTGCGAAAGCCTGGAAGTTTCAGCATGACTGCTGCTCTCTGCGTCCGAATCGGCGGGCGCGAATCCACGCACGGGCCTGCGCTCTTTTCCGGCGCTGAGGTTAGAGGTGAGTATGATTATAGTGTGATGAAAGTCTGCCGTTCGGCCTTGAGCATCACGTAAGCGTCCTTCGTCAAATATCTGAAGGAAGATGTCGGAGACGCGCGGATGCGCCTTTTCAATCTCGTCAAAGAGCAGCACGGAATAGGGCGTCTTTCTCACGGCCTCGACGAGCAGGCCGCCTTCGTCGTGCCCGATGTATCCGGGCGGCGCGCCTATGAGTTTGCTGACAGAATGCTCCTCCATGTACTCGGACATATCGAAGCGCAGCAGTCTCTTTTCATCATGAAAGAGAAACTCGGCCAGAGCTTTCGACAACTCGGTCTTTCCTACGCCGGTAGGCCCCATGAAAAGAAAGACGCCGAAGGGACGCGCTGGATTTGAAAGCCCCGCTAGAGCCGTACGCACTGCGTTTGAAACAGTCTCTATGGCTTCGTCCTGGCCTACTACGCGCCGTCTGAGCGCCGCTTCCATTTCCAGCAGGCGCTTCTGCTCGTCTACGCTTAATCGCTCTGCGGGGATGCCCGTCCAGGCGGCTACTACCTGCGCTATGTCGTCGCGCGTCACCCTCTGCTCTTCCGGCTTAACAGCCGCCCCGGGCGAGAAGGTGATGAAACGTTTCCTCACAGAAGCCTGGTCTATCAAATCCCTTGCTTTGTCGGGCAGGCGGCGGTCGGGCAGGTGCCTGATTGATAACTCCAGTGCGGCGTCTATAGCTTCTTCGGTTATCTCTACCTTGTGGTGCGCTTCGTAAGCCGCGCGCAGGCCCAAAAGGATTTCCCTCGCCGCCTCAAGCGTAGGCTCATCCACGCGCACGGGTTGAAAGCGTCTTTCAAGCGCAGGGTCTTTCTCTATGTGCTGCCTGTATTCGCGCGGAGTCGTAGCGCCTATGCAGCGTATGCGGCCACGCGCCAGAGCAGGCTTGAGGATATTAGCAGCATCCATAGAGCCGCCAGCCAGTCCTGCGCCTACCAGCGTATGAATCTCGTCGAAGAAGAGCACAACGTTCGGGTCGGCTTCCGCCTCTTCGATGATGAATTGAAGCCGCTCTTCGAACTCACCGCGATATTTGGTTCCGGCCACAAGAGAGGAAAGCGAAACCTCTATGATACGCAACCGGCGCAAATCTTCAGGCGCTCTCTCGGATGCCGCGCGTTGCGCCAAGCCTTCAACGATGGCGGTCTTTCCGACTCCGGCATCGCCAATCAGCACGGGATTATTCTTCTGCTTCTGTAGTAGAACGCGCATCACCTGTTTTATCTCTTCACGGCGGCCTATGATTGGCTCCAGCTTTCCCTGCTGCGCGAGCGCCGTGTAATCCTTGCCGTACTGTTCGAGAGCAGTCATGCGTCTTCTCTGCGGCTCAATGGCTGTGTGTGGCAGGGCGACTCTCGTGGTGACTGAAGTTTGAGCCGGAGCATCTTCCTGGTTCATGAGGTTGCTGAGACGCTCCGAGATTTTCGCTTGCGGAAGGCTCTCCCTATCAAAGGCCCTCTGTAGGTCTGTGTCAGGATATTCAAGCAGGGCTATCGCTACGTGAATTGTGTTTAGCTGCTGGTTGGCATTCATGGCCTTGCGGCGTGCGTAATCCAGCACGCGAAAGGCGCGCCCCGATACCCTGTGCGGCCCGTCCGCCATCTTGTAGCAGACCTCGTCGGCGAAAGCGCGTATTCGACGGCGCAGGGTTTTTAAGTCGCCGACGCCTTCGGCCTCGAACGAATTGACGAGCGAAGAATCGTTCTGCTTGCAGACGGCTATGAACATGTGCAGAGGCTCGACCGCTTCGGCTCCTACAACCGCAGCCTCGTTGACGGCCATAGCCATCAGCTTCTCTATCTCTTTCGGTATCTCCATATTTTGTTTGCGGTAATCAACTAATCAAATGAATATCCCGCGAAGAGAATTTTCGATGGCTGCCCGTCTTTGTAGGCGATAATGTAAACTCCTTTCCCCCTTTCCAGTTCATCGTATAACTCTTCGCTCTCCTCTATCATCTCGAATGTGGGCTTATCAGTTCCAAACAACTCCAAGAGTTTTTCCGACGACAGGGGAGCGACAACGTTATAGTCAGGAGTGTCTGAAACCTCCATCATGTCCAGGATTGAGCGCGTGCCGTCGGCATCAGCATCCTCTATAGCCTCTTCGATTGAGCCGTGCTGCGCGCCGATGCCGGGCGAATTTTCATCAACCGGAAATTCTGGAAAGTCCATGGCGGGATTATACCTGCCCGCTAAAAACTCGCGCTGGCGCAACTTCTGAAGCGCAGCATTAATATCCGGCTCGTAGTCAACGTAATAAAACCAGGGATGCCCGCCCATTATTTTCTCCTTTCAAGCCGCGCTGCGGTGCTGTTGAGCCTCCTTGTGCGATAGAGCCATCGTCCAACTTTGTATATTGAATACGCGAGTCCGACCGCTCCAACCGCCATGAACAATGCCGAGAAGACCTTTGACCAAATTGATAAATTCTCAGAGCCGCCCAGCAGATTAAGCCACACTAAAATGATTCCACCCGAGGAGAGAAATATAAGCACAACATACAAGACCTGAATTTCACTCAAGACCTGTTTTTGCCTGGAGGGATAGACGGCCTTGTGGTTTATCTTCCACAATATTTTAACGCGGCTGTTTTTCAGTTCTCGTATTCTTTGACGATATTCGGAGCCGAGCGCTATACCAACAGCAGCGACGGCAATAAAAAGAAGACTATACGTAATTGGCTGCGCCAGCAGCCACGCCTTCGGAAGAAAAACCTGCTCGCGCCCCGCGAGAATCAGCACTTCAACCAGCAGGCTAAAGAAAAAGACCTGGCCCGCACGCTTACGATAAAAGTCTATCTCGCGGTCAATGGCCTCAATAACCGTATCTATTTTTTCCAGGTTCGGGGCGCGCCCTTCGGTTTCACGCGCTTGGCCGTTCATCAGTGAACCTTCCGTTTAGCCATCAGGTAGATAGCCAGTCCTATGATATTCGTAACGACAATCAGCCCGGAAATCTTGGCGGCGAACATCAAACGGCTTTCGACCTGAATTATAGGTATGATTGAGAGCGCCACGTAAAGGAGCGTCATCAAAAAACCGGAGAGCGCCGCAGCCCTCAACCAGAATGGCGGTCGCTCGCGCACGCCTCTCAATCCAATCAAAGGGATGGCGAACATAACCAGGTAGGTGAGCGCGTAGAATAAGCCCGAAGCGTTCCACAATAGCTGAAACGCCTCCTGCTTTCCCACGCCTATTAGCCCCACTACTCCAAGCGCGAGAGTGACGGCTCCTACGAAAAGGATAGAATTGACGGGCGTCTTGTATCTGGCATGCAGCTTTGTGAACCAGTCAGGGAGCAGCCTGTCCCAGCCTGCCACCATTGGAAGCCGTGTGTTGCCCGCAAACATGACGCTCGATTGCGCGAGGCGAATGCACAGCAGGGCGACGATGGTGACGGTCGCAACCACTCCGACATTACTGAGCGCGCGAAAGCCAATGCTCAGGACTTGTGGCACAGGGGCTATGAGGTCAATCTGGTCTTGCGGAACCAGCGCCAGGACGGAGCTTGTGCCGAGTATAAACATCACCGCGATGACGGGCGCAGCCAGCGCAACCGAGCGGCCTATAGTGCGTACAGGATGACGGCATTCGCCCGCGTGTATCGCCACGTACTCGAACCCGCCGAGCGCGCCGAATCCCATCTTGCCTAACAGGTTCAAGGTCATAATCGAAAGCACAGGCATCTCCGTCCTCAGAGGATGATATTCGGCCAGCGAGCCGTGCGCTTTATTCAGGAAAGGAAGAATAAGCAGCGTCGCAAACGTTATGAGCATTAACGCGCCGCCAGCCTTGTGAACCCACTTGCCTATGCCAAGCCCTATCGTCGTGACCAGTATGAGCGCGCCTATCACTGCCGCCGTCACTATGCCTATAACGGACTTGCTGGATGCCAGCCATTCGCCGCCAGGCCCCATGATGTAGCCCACATACTGCGTCACCTGTAGCCCTATTTCCGAAGTGTTCAGGATGGCAAACAGCCAAAGGTTCCACGCCACAAGAAACCCTGTGAGGTCGTTGAAGCCCAGCTTGGCCCACTGGTAGAGTCCGCCTTCGAGCGGCATAATACGGTTGAGATAAATGACCACTACAGCCGAAGGAACATAGAAGAAGAGCATGGCAAGGAGCCATAGGATTATGTGCGACGGCCCCTGCTTGGCCGCGACGCCGACCCAGGGCAGGCCCACTATGAACAGTATCTGCGTCAGCACCAGATCGCTCAGACCAAGTTCCTTTTTGAAGACGGCCCCGCGCTCCTCTACGCGTTCTTCCTCAGAGAGAAACTCTACGGTCGCGTTTGTGTCATGGGTTTCTGCCATCTGATTTTCCAGGCTCATCCGTTCATTGATAATCCGGGCTTAGCAAATAGCGGCAAAGGCGACTAACGTTTGTCTCGCAGCAGCTTCTTAACCAGGTCAGGCGCGTTACGCCGCGCACGCGCCGCGCGATTTCGCAAGGCATCTACTGTGACAGGCACATGCGGGGGCAGCGCCGGTGCGGATTCCGCAAACCGCCTATCAATCTCGTCCACAATCTTTTCCGTCTTCTCCAGGCACTCGCGCTCCTGCTGGAAGAAGAAGGGCGAGACATACTTCAACTGTGTGTACATCTCTACGGCGAAGTACGTGCGAAGGGGTTGGCCGGAGGAGAGCCGCTCTTCTGTGGCGACGTAGATGTGATTCGCGTTTCGCTGGCCGGGGCGACTGGTTATCTCCACCCACGCGCCGCGCTGCGTGTCCGTCTCTATCAAAGAAAACCTGTAGCCGAACCTGTATGGCTCTACCTTCTTGTTACGAATGTCGCCCGAAGGAAGCTCGTTCGCCAGCGTGTAGTAGTCCACCGTGAGCCGTGCCACACGGCGTATGTCGCCGAGCGGAGTCCCGTCCGTAGGAGGCGTCGCGGGAGGATTAGGCACACCCGTTGGAACACGGCCAGGGAGAGTCAGCGAGCGCGTGCCCAGTTGTTTCAGTTGCTTCGTCGTGGGCGACCAGAGTTGCTCGCCGCCCAGAGTTTTTTCGACGAAGAAATCGAAGGTCTGAACCAGTGGGAGCGTTATCTCCGGGTCATTGTCATCGTCAGAAGGCAGAAGCAACTCAACCTGGGACAGCAAGGTTTCCATCCCTGAGCCTGCCGGTGCGGAGAGCGCCACCAGGAAGAATTTAGTAGGGACTTTGTGAACTCTGTCCGGCTCCTGCGTAGTCAGAGTCACGGTGGACTTGCAACTGAATTCCTTGACCGTGGCGGTCGCAGTGATTTGGTCGCAGAACAATCCGTCGTAGCCCTTCACCTCTTCACGACGGCTGCTCGCCTCTCTGCGTACGCTTCGCACGTAACCGCTCACGGTTTCGCTCTGCTCCGGGTCTGTCGCCAGGTGTTTGAGAGTAGCGTGTAGCTGCGCTAGCTGGAAATAGCCGCTCTGCTGCAAGAGCAGGACATAGTCTGCCTCCGACTGCCTGTCAGCTTCAGCCGCGCACTCTTCCGCGTTGGCTATCTCCCAGTGCCCTGCCCAGGGCCACTCATGGAACGGAGGCTCAACCCAGCGCAACTGATAGGACGAGGGTATCCAGTCGAAGTCCAGCGTTCCGAGCTTGTAGGGCCGGTCGGGCGAGGTTGGCGGCCTGGTGCCAAGATTATTGAAGTAGCTGTCCGTATGCGCGCACAGGTCTATAGCGCCTACCTGCCAGTAGAACAATGGCTGTTTCAGTACGGGCATGAGAATCGGTATCCCTAGCGGCGGCTGGTCAGGAGATGTAACGGGCTTACCCAACTGCGGCACCAGCATGACGTTGTTCTGGTCAACAAAGCGGAACTGCTCCGCGTTATGTTTAGTGCGAAGAAAGCTGGCGCGCATACGGCGCATCAACTCCTCTACCTGCTCTGCAATCTTCTTCAGTGGCTCGCGCATGAAGCCGGTCGTGCGAAACTCAGGCTCGGTTATCTGCAACATAGCTATCAGCGACATGAGGCCGTAGATGGCGTGCGGCAGGGCCGCTCTATGGTCAAAGCGTGTTTGATAGCCAGCCGGATAGACTGCGTTCACCCAGGTGAGGCTGTCGTCCGAGAGTTGCTGGCGGGGAATGTCCCTGGGCTTACCCCACCAGTCCGGGTTCTTGATTTCATGTTCCTCGGTATCGGTGTGGAAGCCCCAACTGCCCTTGTACTCCCTGTTGATACAGAGCAACTCCCAGCGAGAACTGGAGAGCAGAGTCCTTAGATGGCCGTCCGCCGCCTCCACCTTCTCGACCATCTCCTTTCGCATCTGCTTGCGCTCGGCAAGAGTGTAGAGGACGCGCGTTTCGGCGGTGTTCAGCGTGCGCCCCTGCTCTTCGCAGTGGTCGCGGTTCGCTTCTATGAATCCGCGCGAGGTGTCTATTGCCAACTCAATCGGTGTCTTCTGGGCCGCAGCCGTCATCCCTATGATGATGTCCAGCTTCTGTAGAGCCTGCCTGACCATCTCCTCCAGACTCGGCTTCTTGTTGAAGAGACCGAGCATCTCCAGAATTTTCATGGCGGCCTGCGCCCAGCCTATGACGGAAACAATGCTGGTGGCTATCTCGGCGGCAGCGCCGAAAAACTGCAACACATCCTCGTCAATGCCGAGCTTGCGTAGCTTTCCCATCCAGGAGGCTTCGTTCTTGAGCGGCAGGACGGCGAGCGCGCCCGAGAGAAGCCCACCCCGGACTTCGTTACTGAGCGACAGCATTCCGCCGCCTATCTCGTAAACCTTCGCGCCTGCGGGCGGCGACGAGTGGAATCTGTTCTCGCTGTCCAGAAAGAGATGGTTGTTGACCTTAATCGCAAATGGAGTGGTCGCTTGCGGCTCAGCCATAATGCATCCTCTTTCAAGAATAGATTGTCAAGCTACATCAAAGCTTTGCGAGGTGCGAAGAACTCACGGCAACCGGATAAAAATTGGAAGGAAGGCAAACGTCTCTTAATCAACTTCGGCGGACGGCGCGCGTCAGCATAGCACAAAGAAGGACGAATATAGTCCCCCTTCGTGGCCGAAGGCTTTGCCGTCATCTGCTCCTGTAAACATCCGTATTCAGGTACTTCAGGCCGGAGTCTGCCATCAGCGTGACGACCTTTGCCTCAGGCCCCAGCCGCTCTGCTACCTGAAGCGCGGCGACGACGTTTGCCCCGGAAGATGTTCCGGCAAACAGTCCCTCTTCCCGCGCAATGCGCCTTGCCATCTCCTTGGCGTCGTCCGTCTTCACGGGCACTACGCCGTCAACCAAGCTCGCGTCCCAGAGCGGAGGCGTGTAGCCTATGCCGACGCCTTCTATCTTGTGAGGCCCCGGCAGTCCTCCTAGCAGGACAGAGGATTCCGCCGGTTCTATGACAATAATCTTGATGCCAGGTTTATATCGCTTGAGCACCGTGGCGACGCCGCGCGAAGAAGCCGCAGTGCCTACGCTGTGAACGAAGGCGTCTATCTCTCCCTTCGTCTGACTCCAAATCTCTTCGCCAAGCTGGTAGTAGCCCGCTATGCTGTCCTGGTTGTTTAGCTGGTCTGTCCAGTAAGTGTGCGGCTCCAGGCTCAACCGGCGGGCGGCTTCTATCATGTCAAGTATAAGCTTCTTGGTAGTCAGACCTCCCTCGCTAGGCACAAGCGTAAGCTCCGCGCCGAGCGCCGCCATCTGATCCAGCTTCTCAGGGCTAAACGCATCGGAGCTAACAATCCGAATAGGGTAGCCCTTGGCCGCACAAACCAACGCCAGCGACGCCCCCGTGCTGCCACCCGTATATTCTATGACGGTGTCCCCAGGCTTCAATCGACCGTCACCTTCCGCCCTGGAGATGACAGCTTGAGCCATACGGTCTTTCATGCTGCCAGTAGGATTCTCCCACTCAAGCTTCACAAGAATGTCCGCACAGCCCGGCGGCACAACCTTGCGAAGCCGAACCATAGACGTGTTGCCAATAGCGTTGAGAATATCCATGAAGCGCTCTCTTTTCTCTCTCGGACTGGCAGATTCTCTAGACCTTCGCAGTCTATCATGTCAAAGTTCCCGCTCACTAAAGATGCTTCCCAATTCGTCACACTAGAGCGTGTGGGATCCTGGTTTCATACGACAGGACTACTTTTCGGCGGCGTTGATTTTCCCTCGCTAGCGGCGCATCCCTTCCATAGATTTATTGACATAGTAACCTTCAAGAAGGCATATTATGCGCGTTCTTTGGAGCGCTTAGCGTTGCGGTCTCAGATGCTTCAACTAATCCTGCGCCAGCCTCTTTCAAACTCAACCCCAACCGTGAGGATTCCCGAAACCTCACCTTAAAGAAAGGATAATCACGTGAGGAAATCAATCGCCTTACTGCTCTGCATCACGATTTACTGCGCCACACAATCTGCCTTCGCCCAGGGCAATGAATTCAAAGTCCGTTACTCCGGTGGAACTCTCAAAACTACGACAAAGCCCGATGACTGGGGCAATAAACTGACCATCACATCCGACCAGATATTGCTTGACCTGAAAGATGGTCAGAAGCTCGTCATTGACCCAAAGAAGGTGAACGGCCTCAGTTATGGTAAAGAGGCTACGCGTCGAACCAAGACCTATATTGGCCTCGCCTTCATCAGCCCCATCTTCCTCTTCGGATTGCTGAAGAAGAATAAGAAGCACTTCGTAGGGATTGAATATACTGATAACGAAGGCAAGAACGTTGCCCTTCTACTGCAAGCCAAGAACGATCAATACCGCGCTGTGCTAACCGCGCTGAAAGGCATTACAGGTAAAGAGGTGGCTACTGAAGAAAAAGAGAAAAAATAGCGCGCACAGAAATATTCATGGGCGCAATGTGGCTGTGGTACTCATAATCACATTGCGCTCATCAAACTTGTGGGTTTAGATACATAGACTCTAAGAGGGTAAATAGTGAAGCACTGTCCCGAATGCAAAAGGTCATATCTGGACGATTCATTGAAGTTCTGTTTGGACGACGGCATGCCGCTTGTTGAAGGAAGTGAACTTAAGACGGTATATGATGTACACAACGCGCCGACCGAAATCCTACCGGAGATGCCGCTTCCTCAGAAACAAGAGACTAAAGCGAAGACTCAGGAAAAGGAGGCCGAGAATAAACGCAATATAGCGAAAAAGAGTGAAACCAAAAAGAATATTATTGCCTTTTTTATAATACTTTTAGCTTCAGTGTTGATTGTTATGATTAGTTTCGAATTGATATTCCCTGGCTTGAATCCATATTGGTGGAGCTTGGCAAGATTAGCTCCAGGCACGGTCGGTAAATATACGAGAATCAGTTGGCAGTCAGAACAAACAAGGGCTAGGCTAAAAAATACCGATGCATATTCGGTCGAGTATTCTGGCACTATCAACGGTAATTATAAATACATAGAGATGGCTCTTTATAACTTCTCTTCAGCAGAAGCAGCTAACGGAGGCTTGCAAGTAATCAAAGAAGAGAGTGTCGCAAATCAAATGATCGTGCTCAACGAAGGAGTTAAAGAAAAGGGCGGCGTTAAAGTAGGTAACAGGCTTTTAATGACAAGGGATTCAAAGAATGGGCCATTTCTCCTGCTATGGACTGATGGGTCAGTTCTTTTTTCAGCTAAAACGGCTAATACTACATCACAAGAAGACCTGTTAGATTTTGAATATAACTTTCCATATTGAGCTTTAGGAAAGTTCTGGATTCTGGATATCCGATTGTGTGCTTACCATCTTTCGCAGCAGTTCGTCCAGTGCTTTCTGAGGGTCGGAGCAAAGGCCGGTGTGTACGGGTGATGTTTGAATGACTGTGCTGCGCGGGGCTACGAGCCAGTCAAAGCGTGCGCGGCGTGGTAGGCGACCGATTGGGCCTGCCTGCTCGCCGCCCTCGCAGATAAGGCGCATGGCTTCCAGGTGGCTTTGAACTTCTTTAAGGTCAAGTTCCGGTGCCAAGGCTGAGAGCCGCTTTGCGTTAACATGAAATCTTGCGCTGAGAAAGTCTGCGGCCTGGCATGAGAGTATCACCCCAACGTTCAAAAACTCTTCCCGCTCGACATGCGGCACCACGCGGACTACGGCGTAATCAAATGTGTGACGCTCTTCTGGCACGTTCTGCCTCCTCCGCAAACGGTCTCGGCGCTTCAAGCCGCCGCGATAAGTACTCGACATAAGCCTGTCTTGCTTCATACGCGCTTTTAAGGAGAGAGTCGGTGTCTAGCCACACATCGGGTATGAGGCCGACGATATTAGTGATGACCTCCTCTGTCATTCGTTTGGATAAAGTCGCGTCCACATCTTCCAGCATGGTGGCGTATGGGAGCAGGACGTGATCTTTAATGTGCTCAAACGGGCTGCGGCTGCGCTCCATGTAATCAGTCCAGGTGTGATGAAAGTAGAGCGAGGCACCGTGGTCTATGAGCCACAGCTTCTTGTGCCACATGAGCATGTTGGCATTGCGCGGCGTGCGATCCACGTTCGTCACGTAAGCGTCGAACCAGACGACGGCGGAAGCCAGAGCGGGTTCAAGTTTTTCGACCAGTGGGTCGTACATGACGGAGCCTGGCAAGTAATCCAGCGCGAGGTTCAGGCCGACGCTGGCCTTTATGAGGTCTTGAATCTCAGGGTCAGGCTCCGTTCCGGCAAGCGCCGCGTCCAGTTCCACGAAGACTATTTCGGGAACGGGCAGTCCGAGCGCTCGCCCGGCTTCGCCCGCAACCAGTTCGGCTATCAGCGCCTTGGGGCCTTGGCCCGCGCCGCGAAATTTAAGAACGTAAAGCCCGTCGTCGTCCGCTTCGACAATCGCGGGCAGCGACCCACCCTCGCGCAACGGAGTCACGTACCGGGTCGCCGTCACTGTTCTCACGTCTAAGCTCAAGCCTGAAGTCTCGCGTTCGGAAGCCAGTCAACTATTTCACTTAACTATCTCGTCAATCATGGCGACGGCAATCGGATGATAGCCTGCGCGTGCGCGACGGTAGATTGAACGCGCACGCTCGCGTCCCTCCGGCGTCTTCATCAACTCTTCGTAAAGCGGTCGGATAAATTTTCTGCGACCGATGGTGGTGAGAAACTCTTCCAGCTTCGGGTACGCGGCCTCGTAGCGATTGCGTATAGCCATCAAGAGCCACTGAAAAGCTATCTCAGAATTGCCTGAGCTTGTCAGCCTGAATGCACGGTCTAACTCGCTCATGCGCGCCGAGCCTAAATCTTCCGGCAGGCTTTTCAGAAAATGTAGCCATTCCTGCGTAGACCACGCGGCGGTCTGAATCTTTGCGGGCGCAATCTCACCTTTGAGCCAGCGCTTGGCCTCTGCCTCCACTCGCGCGAAAGCATCCGAGGCCGGACGGGGCGCGCTTTCGGGAAGCCCCGGTTTATAAATCCATTCCTCGACAGGCACACGCGCGGCCTGCGCGGGGTATTTGTCCAGCAGGTTGGCTTTTAGATACGAGACGAAATCTTCCGTGCGTATGCTCTGAAAGGCGAAGTGCGCGAAGTAGCTTTTAAGAAACTGGTCGAAGCGTGCGCGACCGAAAGTTTCTTCCAGAGACCTCAGAAAGAGCGCGCCCTTCTCGTAAGGCACTCCGGTTGAGCCTGCGTCCGGGTCGCGCCCCTTCAGGTCTATGTGAAGAACGCGGTCTCTTTCTTCAAGCCCCGCCATCTCTTCTTCCAGAGAGCGTAGGCCCAGGGCAGCCTCCATCTCTTCACGAGCGCGCCCGTACACGGCCTCAATGATGCGTCTCTCTATGTAGGTCGTGAATCCTTCGTTGAGCCAGAAGTCGCTCCAGGTAGCGTTTGTGACGAGATTGCCCGACCAGGAATGAGCAAGCTCGTGAGCAATCAACGAGACAAGGCTCTTGTCGCCAGCGAGCACAGTCGGCGTTGCGAACGTGAGCCTTGGGTTTTCCATGCCGCCATAGGGAAAGCTGGGCGGCAGCACCAGCAGGTCATAACGCCCCCAGCGATAAGGCCCGTAAAGACGCTCCGTGGCCTCTACCATCTTCTCCGTATCTATGAACTCGCGCGCAGCCTTCTCTATCACCGGAGGCTCTGCGTAAACGCCCGTCCTTCGTCCGAGCGCTCGGAATCGCAGGTCGCCGACCGCGAGCGCTATGAGGTACGAAGGTATGGGCTGAACCATGCGGAAGCGGTAATCGCCATTGCGAAGAGCGCTCGGATTATTCTCGGCGCTCATCACAGCCATAAGCCTTGAAGGAGTTCTGACGTGCGCCGTGTAGGTCACGCGCACCTGCGGCGTGTCCTGTAGCGGAATCCAGCTTCGCGCGTGAATCGCCTGAGATTGTGTGAAGAGGAAGGGCTGCTGTTTGCCAGCCGTCTGCTGCGGCCCTAGCCACTGCAAGCCTGAAGCGCCCGGGCTTGTCGCATAATGGATGCGAACGCCCGTAGCTCCTTCAGGCAAACTAATGTTAAGCGGCGCGCCGAGCACAGGGTCGTTTGCGCCCAAGGTGAATTCGGTGTTGCTAAAGCGCCTGCCGTCGGCTGAAGCCTCTACCATAGAGATGTTCAATGCTCTGGTATCAAGAACCAGCGCGTTGCTCTTCTGCGAAACCTTTTCAAAAGTCAGCGTGGCCGTGCCTTTTAAAATCTTCTGCTCAAAGTCCACGCCCAAATCCAAATCCACGTGACGCACCCTGACCTCTTGCGGATTCGAGTAGGAATGAAAATCGCGCACCGCGCTCTCATCAGAACCGACGAGCGCACCGACATCAGCAGAGCTTTTAACCATTCTTTCTCCAGGAGAGTTATTGATGGCCGCAACGGTACTTGAATACAGGACGAAGGCAACCAAACACCCCGTCATTAACCTTGAAGAAGAAGAGAGGCGCTTCGATAAATATTTAGTCATACCTCAATTAACCTATAATTTTATGAAATGTCAAAACCTGGCCGTCAGAAACCCTGCGCCAGATTCTCTTTCATCATTGAATCCCCTGATTTGATAGAATGCTTCGCGCAACATGCGCGGGAAGGAGACGAAAGCTGGAAGAATGCCCTTTGACCTACAGCCTATTTTGAAAGGCGAGTTGCTTGAACTGAGGCCGCTTCGCGCGGAGGATTTCGCGGAGCTTTACGGTGTGGCTTCAGACCCGCTCATCTGGGAGCAGCATCCTACGAGAGACCGCTACAAAGAAGAGGTCTTCAAAGAGTTCTTTCGAGAGGCTATGGAATCCGGCGGCGCGCTCGTCGCCATTGATTCCAAAGACGGTCGGATTATAGGCTCGTCAAGATTTCACGGGTACGACGAAGAGAAGAGCGAGATAGAGATAGGCTGGACGTTCCTTGCAAGGTCGCACTGGGGCGGAATCTACAACCGCGAGATGAAATGGCTCATGCTCGGCCACGCCTTCCGATTCGTCAAGAGCGTCATCTTTATAATCGGCCCGCAGAATCTACGCTCCCGCAGGGCCGTCGAGAAAATAGGCGGCGTCCTGGTAGGCTCAAGGCCCGACGCTTCTGGCCGCGAGAGTTGTGTCTATCAAATAACTGCCTCGACGTTCATCTCTTCCTGACCGTTCAGCAAGCAACAATAACTTCCTATTTTTTACCGGCCTTGCTCTCTTCGGGTAAACTGTAAACAACCTTGCCCGCTTCGTCTAAGAATTCAAGCTTAGGCGTGCCGTCGGGTGCGACTTGCATTCTGAGACGCGGTCGGCCTTTGGTGTCGGACATCAACAGCATTGTGGAGTTGTCGCGCCGCTTGCCAAGGAAGAGCCTGTTCGTAGCCAGTTCGTTCTTATCAATCATCGCCTGAATCGCGGCCTTGCGCGCCTTCTCGTCCGTTATTTTGCTCGCGGCTTCGTACTTCTCGTTCACTACGTCCGAAGGCAGATTGGGCTGCTGCCACATTTCCAATCCGCTTTGATACGTGCCGTTATCGCTTTCGAGATACCTGAAGCCCATGGTCTGATCGTTTCTGACTTTATCAAAGGTGAGCGAGCCGAAATGGCCGTTGCCCCCGTTGTCGCCGAAAATCAGCCCGCCCATTTCGTCCCCCAGGTGATTGAAGAAAATCATTCCGGGAGGGCGCGGGCCATCCCGCTTGATAATCTTGCCGTTGACTATGCCCGGATGCTGGCGCGCCTCGTTTGAGATGACCATACGCAGCTTTCCGTCCTTTTCGACGATGTTGATGCGCTCGACATCTATCTCCCCAAACTTCTGTTTCTGGCCCTGAAACACGAAAGCCGAAAGCAAAAAGAGACCGCAAACAATCGTCGCAACAAGAGCGTAGATTTTTAAGAACCGCACCTCTTTTTCAAGTCTGGTTTCCATAGACACAATCTCCCCCTTTAAAAATAATAGAACTCGCAACTAATCACGCCGCACAGGCTCGCGTGGTTGCATTATTTATGCGGTAAGGCTTCTGTAAACTTTAGCGCAAAGAAAAACTCACGCCGATGTTCGGGAGTTGAACACCGGCGTGAGCTTCTTCAGGGAATAAAGCGGCTAAGCCTCTGAAGCGCGTTCTAATGCGGCGCAGGCGTGGCGCTCGCCTCATCCAGCAACGCTAGCGAGGACTCGTCCAATTCGAGTTTCGCGGCTTCAATTAAATCGTTCAGTTGCTCAAGGCTGGTGGCGCTGGCAATCGGCGCGGTGACGCTAGGGCGAGCCATAAGCCAGGCGAGCGCGACACACGCAGGCGTAGACCGCAGCCGCGCTGAAACTTCATCCAGCGCATTCAGTATGCTGTGCCCGCGCTCGTTGAGATACTTTTTAACGACCCCGCCGCCTCGCGCGCTTTTATCCGCGTCACGTTCAGAACGGTACTTGCCCGAAAGAAACCCGCTCGCCAGCGAAAAATAGCTGATGACGCCTATGTTCTTTTCCAGGCACAGTGGCTCAAGCTCTGCCTCGAACGCCTCGCGGTCATAAAGATTGTACAAAGGTTGCAGGCTCTCGTACCCTGGCAGCCCGTTCTCGTGGCTTACGAGCAAAGACTCTTCGAGTCGCTTCGCGCTGTAATTCGAAGCCCCTATCGCTCTGACTTTGCCCTGCCGCATTAATTCAGCATAGGCTTCGAGCGTCTCCTCAAGGGGCGTTTCCGGGTCATCCCGATGCGACTGGTAAAGGTCTATGTAGTCCGTCTGTAGCCTGCGTAATGAATCTTCGGCAGACCGAAGGATGTGGGATTTTGAAAGCCCCTTTTGCCCGCGCATCTCCATCCCGACTTTGGTGGCGACGATAACACGCTCGCGCTTGCCGCTAGCTTTAAGCCAACGGCCTATGATGGTCTCCGACTCGCCGCCCTGATGGCCCGATGCCCAGGTCGAATACATGTCTGCGGTGTCTACCAGGTTGAACGCTGCCTCCACGAACGCGTCCAGCAACTCAAACGAAGTCTGCTCATCAACTGTCCAGCCGAAGACGTTGCCGCCGAAAGCGAGCGGCGCTATCTCAAGCTCAGA
This sequence comes from Pyrinomonadaceae bacterium, assembly GCA_014534425.1. Lineage (GTDB taxonomy): Bacteria > Acidobacteriota > Blastocatellia > Pyrinomonadales > Pyrinomonadaceae > JACVRN01. The sequence goes on along the minus strand of JACVRN010000055.1, from coordinate 13,033 downwards.
GTTCCCCAACCTTTGCCTCTTCATCACTATCCTTTCTCACTCAAGCACGCATACGCGGCGGTCGCAGAAGTCAACATATCCTATCATGACTTCATTCTTCGTCTTCGTAGTTACTTATCATGCCGAACCTCAAAGGCGCTGGCGCGCATTCGTTTGATGACGAAGGAGCGGCGAGTAAGGTTCAGGCCGCCGTTTAATTCAACTGGCGAGCCGCTCGGTTGTGGAGAGAGGGCTGGCCTTTACATTCTTCGCATGCCTTCCGCGCAATAGAAAGAGGTCGCGCAGGGCGTAAGTTAAGCGCTCAGCCGCTCTGTGTATCTGCTGCTGGTTGTAACCTGCGTAGCCTAGTATCAACCCGCCACGCCCTTCTCTTTTGAGACTGAAGGCCGAGAGTGGTTGGGCATCCACTCCGTAAGCGGCTGCACGCGCGGACGCCTCAACGTCGCCAATGCCTTCGGGCAACCAGCCTATTAAATGCAGCCCTGCCTCGTCCGGCTCCACCTTTATAAACGCGCGCGCCCCTCCTTTCAGAGCCTCGACCAATGTATCCTGTCGCTCTTTATAGAGCGAGCGCATGCGGCGTATGTGGCGCTCAAAGTGTCCCTCGTTGATGAAGTCGGCCAGCACCGCCTGGTCAATCATGGGAGAGAAGCGGCTCAGTATGGCGCGTGCCGTGACGTAGTGCGCTATCTTGTCCGACGGTACTATCATGTAGCCCAAACGCAAAGCGGGGAACATAACCTTGCTGAAAGTGCCTATGTAGATGACGCGTCCTTCCTGATCCAATCCCTGTAGGGCCGACAGTGGTCTTCCGGTGTAGCGGTACTCGCTGTCGTAATCGTCCTCTAAAATCCACGCGCCCGCTCGCTTTGCCCATTCCAGCAAGGCCAGCCTTCTCGACAGGCTCATAGTCAGTCCAAGCGGGTACTGGTGAGAAGGCGACACGTAGGCCAGCCGCGCGTCCGGGCATTGAGCTTCTCCGGCGCAGACATCAATTCCTTCTTCATCCACAGGCACAGGGATGAGCCGTGCGCCCGCGCTCAAGAGAGCAGCACGCGCGCCCATATAACCGGGGTCTTCAATCCAGGCGGCGTCGCCTGGGTTTAGCAGCACTCTGGTTACAAGGTCAAAGGCTTGCTGTCTGCCCGCAGTAATAATTACCTGTTCGGGCGAGCACTGCACTGCACGCGCCGCCCCAAGGTACGTGGCAATCGCCTCGCGCAAGGGCCAGTATCCGGCAGGGTCTCCGTATCCCAGCAACTCATGCGAAGGTTGATGCCAGTAATGCGACAGCAAGCGCGACCACGTTTTAGCGGGGAAGCTGTCGAGCGCGGGGATGCCGGGCCAGAAGGGGCGCGCACGGCTGGGGTCAGCACAGGCGTTGACGCGCGTGGTGGTGAGGATTGCGCCGAGGCTCGAAAAGCCACGCCTCTTTTGAGAGAGACGAAGTGTGCGCCCGGGAGAGATGCACGCGTGCAGAAGGTCGTCGGGGAGAAGATTCGTGACGTAGGTTCCTGAGCCTACGTGCCCTTCCAGATAACCTTCCGCGAGGAGTTGGTCGTAAGCGTTCATCACAGTGTTGCGCGAGACCATCAACCCCTTAGCCATTTCACGAGTCGAGGGCAGGCGCGCCCCTGGCCGCAGCTTTCCAGTCAGGATGGCGCTACGCAATCCCTCATAAATCTGCCGGTAGAGCGGGACAGAAGACGACGCATCCAGATGAAGCACGGGGAAGGATGTTGCGACTGAAACTTTACTCAAAGCTTATCTCTCACAAGGCTCTGCTTGAAAACAAACAGGGAGACTCTTACCTCACGCGCAATCATGGGATAGGGACGGATGAGATGTCCTTAGAAAAGGGGTAAAATTTTCTGAAAGGTTGTGAAATCTACGGCTCTAAGGCTGGAGACTGTCAGATGCTCGCAGGCATGGGCCGCCACGCGCGCCGAAATTCAGTAGGAATTTGCATAACAACGTAATGAATAACCGTAGGGGCAGGGCTTCAATTTCTGCGCCGTTGCTGTTCCCGCTCCAGCAATTTTTTCTTGCGCTCAAGGCCCCACCTGTAGCCGGCCAAGCGGTCGCCCGTACGCACAACTCTGTGACATGGAATCAGCAGCGCCGCAGGATTGGTGGCGCAAGCGCGTGCTACTGCGCGCGTGGCCTTGGACTGTCCTATGGCTTCCGCAATCTCCGCGTAAGAGCGCGTTTGTCCGTAAGGGATTCGTTTCAGTTCTTCCCAGACGCGAGTCTGAAAAGCCGTCGCCTGTAGGTCGAGGGGAAGATTGATTTGAGGCTGCGCGCCTTCTAGATGCTGCAACAGGCTCTCGACCCACTCCGTCAACATGGCACCGCCCCTCTTTATATTCGCGGCGGGATACTCTGCCACAAGAGATGATGACAGTTGCTCGTCGCTGTCACCGAAGCTGACGGCGCACACACCGCGCGCGGTCGCGGCCAACAGCATACGGCCCAGGAAACAATCTACGATAGTATAGTAGACCTCCATCCCTTCGCCCCTGCGGCGATATGCAGCCGGAGTCATCCCCATCTTCTCCGACGCCCTTTCGTAAAGGCGACTGCTTGAGCCGTAGCCGACCTCGTACATAGCGCTGCCTATCTGCTCGCCCGCCCTGATTCTGGACTTGAAGTTCTTCAGGCGATGCGACGTGGCGTACTGGCGCGGAGTAATCCCCATGACCTTTTTGAATGTCCTGTGAAGATGGTAAGGACTGACGCCCAGCCGCGCGCTGATATCGTCTAAAGACGGGATACGGTCGGCCTGCGCTTCTATGGCGCGGCACACGTCCAGCACCATCTCAACCTGCGGGTCGCGCGCAAGAGCCGTTTCCCTGGGCCGACATCGCAGACAGGCGCGGAACCCTTCGGCCTCTGCGGCCTCGCAAGTGGTAAAGAAAGCCGCGCTCTCGCGCCGTAGCGGTCGTCGTGAAGGGCAAGAGGGCTTGCAATATATTCCCGTAGAGCGCACGCCGTAGACGAAGATGCCGTCGAAGGTGGATTGTCTTGCAAGCATCGCTTGCCAGTAAATCTCTTCTTCAGACGGGCCTTGTTGACCCTGACGATTTAAGTTCTCGGACATCATAGCTCTGGCCTCCAGAGGCTTATAATACTGCTGCGGCCAGCAAAAAAATATCCGAATCTTGCACGCAATATCGTACGACGCTCTACGTGATTCGCCGCCTTCAGGCTTTTGTTATATGTCTCAGAATTGAGAGGAAACAGACGAGCGGTGATTCCTTGAGAGTTTTTATCGTGTGCAGTTTTTCCGACGCTATAAGCTCGTTTAAGTCCGCGTCGTCGCAGGACGTGAGCGCGACGGCTTCCTCCAATGAAGTGAACTCCGTGAAATCCGAGCACTGTTGACACCAGGCGCGCGTCAGGATTTTACGTCGGCGGACGGATAGCAAAGTGTGAGTCTCGACTGTGATTGTAATTTTTCTTTTGCCCAACGCGCGCTTCCTCCCTGCCCAAGCCGTATGTTGCGGCAGAAAGCTTCCTAAGTCTTTAGGGCAGGGGTAAAATTATGTGAAAGATTATGAAATGCGAAAACGTTTTGGCCGCTCTTTACATCTCTGACCTTCAGAGCTTGAAAACTGCGGATTAAATTCCAGGGCTATTCGTATTATGATTACAGGCACCGAAGGTTCTCGGCCCGATTGTTTTTGAAAGGAGCAGAGCGCTTCCGTGGGAACTGAAATTACTTACAACTCGGCACACCCTGAATGTGTATATGAGTTCGGCCCTTTCTGCATAGACACTGTGAAGCGGCTGCTGCTGCGCGAGGGCGAACCCGTCAGCCTCACGTCCAAGGGCTTTGACACGTTGCTCACACTGGTCGAGCGTCGCGGTCAGGTTGTCTGCAAAGACGAGTTGATGAAGATACTCTGGCCGGACACAATCGTAGAGGAGAACAATCTCACGCAGCAGATTTCAATGCTGCGTAAAGCCCTGGGCGAGCGCGCGGGCGAGCACCGCTTTGTGGTCACCGTTCCCGGTCGCGGCTACACCTTCGTAGCCGAAGTGCATGAAACCTTCAGCGACGAATCGGCTTTAATCGTAGAGCAGCACACTAGGTCAAGCATCACCCTGGACATCGAAGACGAGCAAGAGAAAGCGGTCGCGCCACGGGACACGGGTTTGCGAGTTCTTCCGCGTGCAGCTTATTCCGTTCGGCGCGGTTGGAAATCAAGGGCCGCTATTTTCGCAGCGCCCGTGGTTTTAATCGGGCTGGCTTTATCGCTGGCCTCCTGGTTTACATATCGCGCGCCGCAGCCTGAGCAGAGCGGCGGAAGAAGACCTTCAATCGCGGTGCTGCCGTTCAAGTCGCTCAATAACGACCCGACGAATGATTACCTGGGCACGGGGATGACGGACACGCTGATTGCCAAGTTAAGCAACATACGGCAAATCTCCGTGCGCCCTACAAGCTCTGTGATTAAGTACGCGGGGCGAAGCCAGGACGCGCAGGCCATTGGCCGCGAGTTGGGCGTAGATTCAGTGCTTGAGGGGACAATACAAAAGGCCGGAGACCGTGTGCGTGTGACCGTTCAACTGGTCAACGTGCAGGACAGAAATCCATTATGGGCTAAGAGCTTCGACGAAGAAATCACAGACATCTTCGCAGTCCAGGACACCATAAGCTCGCAGGTAGCCCAGACAATGCTGGTACGCCTCAACGGCTACGACCGCAAGCAACTCAGCAAGCGCGAGACGGAAAACGTTGAAGCCTATCAGGAGTATCTGCGTGGGAGATACTTCTGGAATAAGCGCGACGAGGCGGGCTTGAAGAAAAGCGTTGAGCACTTCCAGCACGCTATAGAGCTTGACCCGAATTACGGGGCGGCTTATGCAGGGCTGGCCGATGCCTATACGATAATTGCGAATTACAGCATCAAGCCTTACGACCGGGACGAGACTTTTCAAAGAGGCAAGGCGCTGGCCCTGAAAGCGATTGACGTTGACGAAGCCCTGGCCGAGGCGCACACGTCGCTGGCCTTCATCAAAGCCTTTTACGAGCAGGACGATTCTGGAGCCGAGACGGAATTCAGGCGTGCTCTTGAGCTAAACCCGAACTACGCGACGGCGCATCACTGGTACTCCGAATTCTTAGTCATGCGCGGGCGCGAGCAGGAGTCCATGACGGAGATTAAGCGGGCGCAGGAGCTTGACCCGCTCTCGCCCGTCATCAACGTCACGCTCGGCGAGCATCTTTATTACGGGCGCAGGTACGACGAAGCCATCACGCACCTGCGAAAGACCCTGGAAATCTCGCCGGACTTCGCTCAGGCCAGTTACATACTGGGGCTGGCGCTGGAACAAAAGGGCATGTACAAAGAGGCCATCTCCGCGCTACGCAAGGCCAAGGAGAGCACCAAGCTTGACCCGTCCGTGCCGTCGTCGGCGCTCGGCCACGTCTACGCGCTGACGGGACAAAAGGGAGAGGCGCGCAAGATACTTGGCGAGCTACTTTCAACAGATGATCCTGCGCCTTATAGCATAGGAATGATCTACCAAGGCTTGGGCGAAAAGGAGCAGGCCATAGGTTGGCTGAGAAAAATAAAGAGCAAGGAAGGCATGCTCCAAATGCTGCTCAGAGACGACCCCAGGCTTGACAGCCTTCGCTCCGACCAGAGATTTCAAGAGCTTCTTTGAACAGCAAGCGGCGCTCTTATCCTTTCCTCTTAAATGATATTCCGTATCGCCCTACGTAAAAAAGTATTGCTGCCAGAAGTCCGAACATCATAAGAGCAATCAGGCTATTGTCTGCGAGCCACGCGGGCAAGTATTGCGCGAGGTTGAAAAGCTGTTCTTTGCCCAGCCCCTGCGGGACGGCAATGAGCAGCCCAGCGATGGCGCTTCCCGCAATCAAGCCTGAACTGAAAAGCACTCCCGGGCCGCTCTCCTCTTCGGCCTCCGTCCTCTGCCCGCGCATGGCTCGCCGCACCAGCGAGCGAACCGCGCCGCCCGCGAAGATAGTCGCAGAGGTAGAGAAGGGCAGATACATCCCCACGGCAAACGGCAGTGCCGAAATCCCTATGACTTCCAGCAAGAGCGAGATGAAGACCCCTATTAAAATCAGCGTCCAGGGAAGCTTGTGCGTCAACACTCCGTCAACCAGAATCGCCATCAGTTGCGCCTTTGGCGCGTCGAACTTAGAGTCCGGCCCCGTCGTCACCTCCTCGTACTTCGCAAAGCCACGCTCGTCCACATAGAACGTGCGCTCTGCCTCTCCGTCCTTAATCTTCCTTACCGAATAAAGATTGCCGTCCAAGCCGCGAGCGCGTTTGCCAGCCAAGGAATCGTCTGACGCGAAGGGCTGGCCCGGCAGCTTTTCAGTCGAGAGCGCTGTGCGCGTGCCGTTGATGCCGGGGTTGATGCGGTAGAAAATTTCTCCCTGCGCGTTAACAAGATACTTGCCGGAGGGAATCAACGAGCCGTCCCGAGCCTTCTCATCAACGGCCAGGCGATGCACGAAGAACGGCCCGCCGGGAAGCTGCCCGCCGCGCATGTCGCCCTTCGTCCACGGCTCATCACCCGCGCCGCCTTGCGCCTGGTAAGCCGGGTAATAACGCGGCAGGAGGTTCGTGTAAGAGTCGTTGAGGAAGGTCATAGTCCAGGCTATGACGAGCGCCGAAGTCGTCACCCCTACCATCAGGCCCCACTGCATGCGCGAAGGCGTTCCGCCGACCAGAAAGCCTGTCTTCAAGTCCTGCGATGTCGTGCCCGCATTCGACGCCGCCACGCAGACTATCGCTCCGATTGAGAGCGCCAGCACGCGCGAGTCAGCCCCGCCCTTGCCGAGCAGCAGAAAGATGAGCGACGTAATAAGAATCGTAGCGATGGTCATGCCTGAGATGGGATTGGCCGACGACCCCAACTCGCCAGTGATGCGCGAAGAGACGGTCGCAAAGAAGAAGCCCAGGATTAGAACCAGCACGACCGAGAGGATGTTGATTCCCGCGCCGCTTCCGTTTGTGCCGGAAGCCGTCAGCCAGATGAAGATGGCTATTGACAGCACGACGATTCCGGCTATGACGAAGCTCATTGGCATGTCGCGCTCCGTGCGCGGGACTTTGCTGTGGCTTCCTCCTGCGCCTTTGCTTTCACCGAAGCTGCCGACCGAAGACATGAAAGCCTTGATGATGGTAGGCAAGGCTCGCAGCAGGCTGATGATGCCGCCCGTGGCGACTGCGCCTGCGGCTATGTAGCGCACGTATAAATCCTGAATCTCGCCTGCGGACATGCTGCTGATGAGCGGGCCGCCAGCCGTCACGGGGAATAAAGGCTCCGTGTAGCCTGAGCCGAAGAACTTAATCGTGGGGATTAAAACCAGCGCCGAGAGGAAACCGCCGCCGAGCATCATGGCGGCTATGCGCGGGCCTATGATGTAGCCTACGCCCAACAACTCCGGCGTAATGCTCGCGGCAAGTTGTGCGCGCTGGTAACCCTTAATCACGTAGGACGGAGCTTCGTTCCAGAGCTTCGCCCCGCTCATCAAAACCCTGTATAGGAAGGCCACGCCCAGCCCTGTGAAAACCGTCTTTGCCTCAGTCCCTCCCTTCTCTCCCACGACCAGCACCTCTGCACAGGCAGTCCCTTCGGGATAAAGCAGTCGCCCGTGCTCTTTGACTATCAGGGCGCGCCGCAAGGGAATCATCAGCAGGACTCCGAGCCAGCCGCCGAGAAGCGCGATAATGGTCGTAGGAGAGATTTGCAGGTCGTAGCCGAGCACAAGCAGGCCGGGAATCGTGAAAGAGATGCCTGCGGCCACGGATTCGCCTGCAGAGCCGGTCGTCTGCGAGATATTATTTTCGAGAATCGAAGTGCGCCCGAGCGCGCGGAAGATTGAGATTGACATGACGGCTATGGGGATAGAAGCCGACACGGTCAAGCCGGTCTTGAGCGAGATGTACATGCTGGCCGCGCCGAAGATGAGACCCAGAACGGCTCCCACCAGCACGGCTCGCAGAGTGAACTCAGGCAATCTCGCGGCTGCCGAAACGAAGGGCTTATGTACGGCGCGACTCTCCGACACGGGCACATGCGCGTCGTCTATGATTTCCGTGCGGGGTTCTACGACTTCAGTGGACATCAAAGCACTCGCCTCCGACTTTGAAATTGTGACCCCAAATATTCAGGCCAAAGGCGCGCCGGTGTCCTTAGCGGAGTGATGAAATTTTATGAAAGATTATGAAATGAGGGCTGCGGAGTAATTTGATTGGCAGGCTTGAAGTCTTTGGAATAATCCACGTTCACTTAAAAGCTGGCTGGAATCGTAAGACTCATTCGGTTGCTTCAATGCTCTTTTTCAAGAGAGCGATTTGCCCCGCGTGATAAAGATTGTGCTGAATGATACCGTGCAGCATGAAGTAGACGGGATAAGCTCTGGCGGCGGCGACTTCGTTCAACCGTTCGTCGCTCAAGAGAGATACTTTTTCGAACAACTCCTCATAGCTTCTGTCCAGCTTGGACAGCATCTCAGCCCACGCAGCCTCTCTGGTGTCCTGAAGGTCGGGCCAGTCTCCGTCCAGGGGCGAGTCCACAGGCTCTCCGTCAAGCCTCTGACGAACGGTCTCCTGCCAGGCGGCTATGTGATGAACCAGTTCCCATATGCTATGCGCGTCGGGCAGTGGTTTGGCCGCAGCCTGTTTCGCGCTTATCCCTGCGAGGAGTTCTTTGACGGCGGGGCCGTGCCATGCTTCGCCTTCGAAGGAACGTCTCAGTTGGTCTTTGATTCTCTCTACTTCAGTCATAGACGTTAGTTTCTCTTCTTCTCTACCTTTTCAACGTTGGTCACGACGATTCGCCACCTGCCGGACTCGTCACGCTTCCATATGTGCGCGTAGTAGCCTTTCTCCTTCGTCTGACCGCCTTCCTGCAACTCGTAGCTTCCATATGTATAGCCCAGGTCGCAGGACTTTGCCACTTCACCGCCGATGGGCGTGAAAGCAAGCGAGACCTCTTTGCCCGCAGGTATGTATGAGCGCACCAATTCTTTGTCTGCGGGTGCCATGCCTGCTCGCATCACTCGCACGTCTTTGGAGAACTGCGCCAGGTAGGCCGCGAGCGCTCCCGTAGATTGCGCGCCACGCGCGAACTGTCTCTCCATCTCCGTCAATCGCTGCAAGTCTGTGGCGGGGTTGCTGCCCGCAGGCACTTTCACCTTGTACTGCCTGGCCGGTTGGTAAGCTTTGCCCAGAGCGTGGTCGGCGGTCGGCGCGACTCCTGCGCCCGTGCCGAAGTCCAGGGCAACTTTCCACTTGCCGTCGGGCTGCCTGCGCCAGATGGACATGAAGTAGCCATGCGCGTCAGGCTCTTTGCCGGTGTTGTCTACAAAATTCCACGGGCCTATGTTGTAGCCCAGGTCGCCCGCCTCGGATACGTCGCCGTATTGCGGCTCCCAGTTGAGCGTAGCGCGCAGAGGCTTCGCCTGCGGCGCTCGCTTGCGATAATACTCCTTGGAGTTTACAGGGCCGGGTTGAAAGATGATGCCGTCATCTGCAAAGAACTCAAGCCACGCCGCGCGTATGCCGTTCTCCACGCAATACCTGGCGAAAGCCTTCTCCGTCTCCATCAACTCGCGTTGAGCGCTCGACAGCTTCCCGCCCTGTGGAAAAGCAGCAGCAGTAAGAAAGAGCGTCGCCAGCAGGAGTGAAATTATCCTTCGCAATTGAATCTCCTTTCATGCTCGTCGCAGCGAGAAATACTGACTATAATCCAGAGCAAGCCGCCAGAGTTCAAGTGCCACTTCGATTTAAATCTTTAGAACCATTTATAGCGCCCCTTTAAAATCCTCTGCCCCAAAGGCAGACCTTTTGCCCTGCCGTGTGTACCGTTCGCAGATTCGTTATCGCTTCATAGAACAAACGTCATTAGGATACTCGGACGGTCACTTGAGGGCTGCCGAATGTCGGACGTTAATCTTGGTCGCCGTGTCGTAATGAAGATGGGGGCGCTCGCTTCTACGGCGGCCCTCTTAAATTTGAATCAGCCACGCCCGCGCGCAGAGACGCGCAGGTTCGTCTTGACGGAGATGGACAAACTGAAACTCGCTTACGCGCTGTCACACGCCAACTTTTTCGGGCTTCAGGTCGCTATGAAAGCGTTAGTCAAAGCGATGCGGACTATTTTAAGTTAAGCTCAAGATGGAGAAAAACCGAAGATGAGAAAAGCTATATTCACATTTGCCGCTCTTTGCAGCATTCTCGCAGTTCACTTCGGCGCGAAGGCTCTGGCAGACGAGCGTGAAAAAGAACTGGTGCGCGTGCCGCTTGAAAACTATCTCAAGGGCCACGCGACTGGAAGCCCGGAATTCATGCGGAAGGCTTTTTACACCGAAGGCAAATTTCAGGTGGACGAATCGGCCCTGGATTTTAGAGTTCCCTGTTTCCTGCTCAACCCGCTAGTGGAAAATGCCATCAAGCACGGCTTCGATAATTCTGCGAGGCCGCTAAAAATCTTAATCAAGGCGCGGCTGGAAGACGATAAGCTTTTCTTGGAAGTCTCCAACACGGGGAGACTTGGCCGTGAGGCTGATATATGAAGCGGAGCCGGACATAGTATTTTTGGACATACACATGCGCGGCGAATCCGGCTTCGACTTGCTGGAGAAAGTCGAAGCTGCGTTCAAAGTCATCTTCGTCACGGCCTTCGACGCCTACGCCATTCGCGCCTTCGAGGTCAACGCTCTGGATTACCTGCTCAAGCCCATCAACCCTGAGCGACTGTCCCGCGCAATCGCGCGACTGTTTGAAAAACCTGCCACACAGGAAGAAAAAGTCAGAAAGCTTGAATACGGCGACCGACTGTTTCTGATATTGGACGACGAGCGCTCACGATTCTTAAAAGTCAACACTATAGAGTTAATCAAGGGCGCGGGCGATTACTCAGAAGTTTTAACTTCTGACGGCCAGAAAATTCTAGCCCCCAAACCTCTAAGAGAGTGGGAAGAGCGCCTGCCTGAGAAATACTTCTCACGCATTCATCGCTCTATCATCATCAACCTTGAATATGTGGACAAAGTGGAGCGCTGGTTCAATCGCGCCTACAGGGTGCACCTTCGTGACCTCAGCGAACCGCTCATCATGAGCCGAAGATATGCAGCGAGACTGAAATTGAAGTACGGATAGCGGCAATATAGATACTGGAAGAGCATGTCCGCCTCTCATCTTTTCAAAAAATTTTCGCGCAGTACATTTCGCGCTTAATTTTTCACCATCTGGAAATCAAAAAATTTGTATCAGAAATTCACCTTTCTGTACTGTCGTTTTTTTAGTCGTCTCTCTATTTTCAATTACTCAGACGCGCCATCCGAAAATAAGGAGAGATTCGTCGGCGAACTTCTCTTCGCACAATTTTTCCTCATCAAGCGGCAAGCTATCTATCAAATCCATCCGCACCGTTTTATAGCTTCCGCGCCTTCCGGCCCCAAGGTTCTGGTCTTCCCTTTGCATAAATCACATGAATGTAGCCGAAGGAATTTTGGCTAACAAACGGCAAGGGCACAGATTGCTGAATCATTAATTCAGGTTTTCGGACTGGAAAGGCTAATAAGAGAAAGGAATGAAAATTATGAAACGTTCTTTGCGAATCGTTAACCTCGCATTGCTCGTTTTATGTCTAGCGCTTTTTACTATCAGCGTTCCGGCGCAGACATCTACGACCGGCACAATCGAGGGCACCGTAGTTGATGCCAACGGAAACGTCGTCCCGGGCGTGACCGTAAGGGTGACGAGTCCGAATTTAATCACCCCGCAGTCGGCCACCTCGAATGATTCGGGACAGTACCGAATCCTGAATCTGCCGCCGGGCATGTATAAGGTACAGGTCGAAGCCTCGCAGGGTTTCGCGGCCTTCGAGCGCGCGGACGTAGAAGTCAATCTCAGCAAGACTTCGTCCGTGGCTATCACACTTCAGCCTGCCGGAGCATCTGCGGTCGTTAATGTAACGGACACTGCCGGAGCCAACGTCGACGTTAACAGCAACACGACGGGGACGAATGTTTCGACCGAACAGTTCTCTAATTTTCCGACGCAACGCACCGTGCAATCCATCTACACGATTGCTCCTACCGCAGTGCGCTCCGGTCTACGCGATGCTTCGGGGCGTGAGCGCGACCCTTCGGTGGGCGGCGCAAGCGGCCCTGAGAACAATTACATACTGGACGGCATCAACACCACCGACCCTGCTTACGGCGGTTCAGGCGCGAATCTTCCCTTCGAGTTCGTGCAGGAAATAGAGATTAAGACGGGCGCATTCGGCGCAGAGTATGGCCGCGCGACTGGCGGCATCTTCAACGTCATCACCAAGTCGGGCGGCAACGAGTTTAGCGGCGATGCTTTCGCTTACTTCACCACTAAAAGCCTGGTGCGCGAGACTCAGAACTTCTCTTTTAGAGGCGCTTCGCCTAACGGCTTTTCCGAGTTGGACGCGGGCTTCGACATAGGCGGCCCGATTAAAAAGGACAAGATCTGGTTCTTCGGCGCATTCAATCCGCAGTTCCGCAAGAATTTCTACCTGACGCAAACTCTTCTGGCGTCTGCCGAAAACAAGGTGAAGACTCCGTTTTATGCCGGTAAGATTACCTGGGCATTGAATCAGAACAACGTCTTCACCTTCTCAACCTTCGCAGATTTCACGAAGATTGAAGGGTTCCAGGCCAACAACGGGCAAAATCTTCCCCTGTCGAACGTTAGCGGCTTCGGCGCAAACATCAACGAGAGCTTCAACGGCATAAATGAAACGGGCGGCAGCAACTATGCCTTTCGATTGAACTCTACGATTACGCCGAACATGATTGGCGAGTTCTCCTTCGGTCTGCACTTGCAGCGCAACAACGTCATTCCGGCTGAGGGACTGAATGTTCCTTCCGTGACGGACAACTTCGCGCTCGTCAGCAGCAACGCTGTACTGCCCGTGACCTCTACAAACATTTTCGGCGCAGCGGGTACGGGCAACATTGATTTCGTCTACGCTCCAGGGGCGCAGCTTGCTCGCAACTATCGTCGTAGCG